>SCUP01000130.1 GCA_004297665.1 Nitrosarchaeum sp.
GATTTTGCTATTCCAGTAACTACAAGTCTCTTGATTTGATCTTGTCCATATCTATCAACAATCTTTACTTTTAGACTATCACCTACTTGAGCGCCTCCAAGATCTCTTGCAACATTTGAACCTAATACAATAGAGTTTCTTGAAAAAACATATTTTCCATCAGATACAGTTTCATGAACAGTAGAAGCTCGAATATCTCGTAATGGATCAACTCCGACAATAGGAATTCTTGTTTCTTCATGTAATGTACCAAATTTTGTCATGTTAATTGATGCCGTCGATGACAACCGCGGAGTAGCCGCTTCTACATATGGAATTCTTTCAAACCAATTAACTAAGGCTTGATCCGATTTATCGATATAATCTTCCTCATCTGTAATTAGAACATCACCGTTTCTATAATTTGAGATATCTCTAACAATTGCATCAAACAACCCCTGAAAAATTACAAAATTAACATGAATTACCAAAATTCCAATTGTCACAGCTAAAACTGCACCAATGAGACTTCCCTTTTTGTTAAATAGCATTCTTTTTGCTAAACGTAGTCGGTATTCCACAAGAGAATTAGAAATAGTCTAATATTTAATGTATTTTATGTATAATACTAATATTATAGACAATTTTATATTTTATTAGTAACTTACAAACATTATGAAGATAGTTCAGGTGATAGATTGGACAATTTAGATATCAAAATTATAAGCAGGCTCTTGAATAATTGTAGAGAATCAGATAGACAGATTGGAAAAGAATTAGGGATTTCAGGAGGTGCCATTAGAGCACGAATTAAAAAAATGCAAGATAAGAAGATAATTGAGAAATTTACCATTAAAGTTGAGCCACCAGTTTTGGGATTTGGTGTTTTGTACATAGTAGTTTCAGGTCAAAACATCAAAGAGATTTTAGAGCAAATTAGCTTGGTTGGAGAACCATTTTTTGTTGTACCATGTGTTGGTGGAATTACAGTTTGCAGTATTGTAGTAAAAGAAAATTTGCAGCAAAAAATCATACTTGCAAATAAATTAATGAAAGATGTTAGAATACTATCTATTTTTGAAGCAGAAAACCCAGGATTTAATTCTAATTTAACTAAAACAGATTTAGAAATTCTAGAGATATTGATAAAAGAGCCAAGACAAAAAATTGAAAATATATCAAAAGATACAGGATTATCTACAAAAACTGTTACAAGATGTATTGATAAACTACAAGAAAATGATGGTATTCAGTTTACAGTAATTTATGATCCAACAAAAATCGAGGATTTTATTCCACATGCCATACTTGCCTGGATTGAAGGGGATCTTAGAGAAACACTAGAAAAAATGAATAACGAGTTTCATGAGTCATATATGCAGATACCATTTATTGCAAAAAATCAAATTGTATTATTTATGTATAGTCACGATATATTTGAAATGGATGAATTAACTCAAAGAGTTAGAAATATGGATAATGTAAGATCTGCAGATCTATTTATTCCAAAAAATATATCTTTTCCATTAAAATGGTTAGAACAAGCTATTAATGATGCCAAGAAATCATCTACGCTTCATCTTTCATATCAAACAAATTAAATAATAATAAAATTGAGAATCAGATATGAAAAAGAAAAAGATCTATGAAGGTAAAATTTTGGGTCTGAGTGTTTATGATTTAGTAATTGAGGGTAGAAAAGTAAAACGCGAGATGATAGAGCATAGAGGAGCAGCTGCAATGTTAGCACTTGATGAAAATAACAAAGTAATTCTTGTAAAACAACATAGATTTCCTCATGGATATGTAATTGAGATTCCTGCAGGGACGCTAGAAAAAAGAGAAGACTCAAAGAAATGTGCATTTAGAGAATTAGAAGAAGAAACTGGGTATAGAGCTAAAAAAATGACACCGTTAATAACCTACTATCCATCTATAGGCTACAACACTGAGGCTATTCACTGCTTTGTAGCTTCAGGACTAAAGAAAATTGCAGATTTGAAGCTAGATGAAGATGAAATATTATCTGTTGTAAAGATAGACCTTAAAAAATTGATTTTAATGATAAAAAATGGAAAAATACAGGATTCAAAAACGATTTGTGCAGTATTGACATATGCTGCAAAAAAGAAATTGTACTAATTATTTATTGTAAATAGGTTGTACAAGATCTGCAACATCAGCCCAAGATTTTGCAATTCGCTCAAACATATAAACAAGATCAAGAAGATCAATAGGAATTTGTTTTTTATTTCCTATTGTAGTTCTTAGTTTAGAAAGATTTTCTTGATATTTTTTATGTAACGATATAGCTTCTATGGCTAAACGTCTATCAGGTTTGGTAAAAGCATCAATAGATTTTTCTGCAAGAACATTAAAATTTTGTACTATATCAAAAATTTTCTTTAGGTGTTCATTAGATAAAGAAGAATTATAAATAAAATTAGCAAGTTCTACTATTGTGTCACCTGCATTTTCTAAAAGGTTAGCAGCTACTCTGTAATCTAAAATATCAATATTTTCTAAATTAAATACATTGGCAAGTTTTTTATCAACAAGTGTACTTCTGATTAAACGTACTAGAAGAAAATATTGTCTGTTAACCTCAACATCTCTTTTTGATAATGTTTGTAAATTAGATTTATCGTCTAAAATTAATCCATTTGATACATCGTCATACATTCCAAGTGCAATAGAACTCATTCTTTTTAGAATTTTTTCTGGATTTAGGGTTGTGGCATCTAAAAGAAATTGCATGTTAATATTTGAAGCATCTTCTTCAATAATCTCCATACCAACTAATCGTCTCATTGAGTTTCGGATTTTTTCTCTATCCTCACCTGGTATGATCGATTTTGAAGTGATTTGTATAATGTCATATCCTAAAAGATAAGCTCCAGTTATGTCAGCTACAATATTTTCGTCTTTAGGTAACGGATATGAAATTACAAGTTCTTTTGTAGGGCGCATTTCTTTGTTTGCAGAAATTGAGATAGTATCTTGCCCAGTTTCTAGCTCAACTTGATTACTTTTATCGAGATTATTGGCAATTACCCATTCTTTAGGTAATGAAACTAGGATGCTACTACCAATCCTTTGTAGGCGTCGAATGAATTTAGTCAATTTATACTAATATAATTAATTTAAGCCATATTCTTATATTTTGTGTAAAATTTAAACTGAGATTAATGGAGGCAACTGCATTTTGTCCTGCACATATTACAGGTTTTTTCAAAGCTTACTTGGAGGAAAACAATCAAAAAAATCCTGAAAAATTAGGTTCAATGGGGGCTGGATTTTCAATTAGAGAGGGAGTCACTACACATATCAATATTTTACCTAGAATCAATCAAAATTCTAACTTTAAAATTACTACTATAGGTTACCAATCAGACAAGACAGATATTTCAGAATATGTATTAAATGAATTTCTGAAGCTTGGAAATTTTGAAAATGTATTTTTTGATATTCAACATGAGATCACCATACCAGTTGGATATGGTTTAGGTTCTAGCAGTGCTGTTGCATTATCATTATCATATGCATTAGATCATGCACTTAAAACAAGATTAGATCAGACAGCTATTGGTCAGATTGCACATAATGCAGAGATAAATTGTAAGACAGGGTTAGGTGATGTTTTAGCATCATATCATGGCGGTTTTGAAATAAGAGTTAAACCAGGAGCACCAGGAATAGGTCAAGTAGAAAAAATCAACACAAAAGATATTTCTATAATTATGATTTGTTTTTCACCAATTTCAACAAATAAGTTCATCAAAGAACGTCTTTCTCAAATTAATGGTATTGGTGGAAAAATGGTAAACAGATTATTGGAATCAAAGAATTATGAACATTTTCAGGATATGTCTTTGGAATTTGCAAAATATGTTCAAGTAATGACTTTGAGAATGGAAAAACTAATTCAAGAATTGGCTTCAAATGGAATAAAATGTGGTGTTGCACTATTTGGTGAAACTGTATTTACAATGATACCAAAAGAGAAAGAAAAATATGTTCTACAAATTTTAGAAAAATATCCTGAAGGAATAATCATTAGATCAGAATTAGATAATCTTGGAGCAAGAGTACTCAGTAATTAATTGAATGTTGATGTCTTTAATTCCAAAATCGCATCCTAGAGCAAAGTCTCTTTTAATTCGAGAAAAACTTGTTACTGGATTTGATCAGGGATTAGTAGCTAAAGAAGGTCTCTTAGCACATGGCAGAGGAGAGGCTTTTGATTATTTACTTGGCGAAAAAACAAGCAAGACTGCAAAACTAGCAATCAGAGCAGCTGCTGCACAAATTCTTTTGGCAGATTTACCTGTAATCTCTGTTAATGGAAATATTGCTGCATTATGTCCAAAAGAAATAGTTAGACTTGCCAATACATCAAGGGCAAAAATCGAAGTAAATCTGTTTTATGCTAATGAAAAACGAAAACAGAATATCATAAAGATCCTCAAAAAGAGCGGTGCAAAGGAGATTTTAGGTACAAATCGTAATTTATCAACTACATTACCAGGATTAGATTCAGCAAGAAGAATAGTTGATAAAAATGGGATTTTTGCAGCTGATGTGGTAATTGTTCCATTAGAAGATGGCGATAGAACTATGGCATTAAGAAGAGCAGAAAAAACGGTTATAACATTTGATCTAAATCCACTTTCAAGAACTTCACAAACTGCCAACATAACAATAGTAGATAACGTTACACGGGCTATAGATTTGTTAACTATAACATGTAAAAAATTATCAAACAAGAATAAGAAGACACTTGAAAAAATTGTTCATGACTTTAATAACAAAAAAAATCTCTCAGACAATATTATTGAAATTAGAGATAATCTAACAAGGAGGCTACATATTGCATAAATCAGTTTATGATATTATTAAAATGAAAAAAGATGGAAAAAAGATATCAGCAATTACAAGTTATGATTATACACTTGCATCATTATGTGATAAATCTGGAATAGACATACTACTTGTTGGGGATAGTGCAGGAATGGTAATGCTTGGTTATGAAAATACCATTCCAGTAACAATGGATCAAATGTGTATGTTTACAGAAGCAGTCAGTAGGGCAAGAAAAAATTCTTTGTTGGTTGCAGATTTACCATT
>SCUP01000131.1 GCA_004297665.1 Nitrosarchaeum sp.
GGTTTTTTGGACAATAGTCCACTTTCTTCTGCTTCAGAATGACCTAGGCCATCATTTAGAGAGATTCCGAGTCGCTGATGAAGTGTGTTCATTTGTTTTACAGAATCATGAAAGTAAAGAGGACCCCAATGTCCAAAGAGTTGAGTAATGGTTTGAGCTTTTCCTAGCTGATATCCCAATAATATGACAGGGATACCTTTTCCATAAAACTCTGAAATTAATTCATTTACTTGTTTTTGTATTTCTTCTAATTTTGGAAATACGAATTCAGGTAAACCAAATGTGCATTCTGTGATCAGTGTTTTACATTTGGGGATAATTGCACCTTTTAGAAATCCACGACTCCTTGTACAAATATCTCCAGTATAGAAAACATCATCGAAAAGCAAACCCCTTGCACCTAAAATATGACCACTATCAATTAATGAAAAATCATCAATGTTTTGGAGGTGATTTTCCATCTTAAAGCCTCTAAGATTAGCAATTTCGCTGGTCTCAATAGATGAAAGTATTGTGCCGCCATTTTTTGATGGGAGATGATCAGAGTGTGCATGAGATACAAAATTAACACCGGCAGAATCTGGATTTTTTGGATCCAAGTATACTCTTTTACCATTAATTTCACAAAGGATGCCATTTTTTGTCATTTTAATAGAACGAGGCAATGTCAGACAAAATAATTAGATTTGATATAAATTGCAGCTTTGATCTACTATTGACTAGTTGCTAAATCTGGGAATTTTAATTTCAGGTCGCGGGAGCAATATGGAAGCTATTTTAAAATCAATTAAACGCAAAAAAATTCCCATAAATCCAGCTGTCATCATATCAAACAAATCAGATGCCAAAGGCTTGAAGATTGCACAGAGATTAGGCATTAAAACAGAAGTAATTGAAAGTAAAGATTTCAAAGGAAGCAGATCAGATTATGACAAAAAAATAATATCAACACTGGAAAAGTACGGAGTAACACCAAAAAATGGACTGGTGTGTTTAGCAGGATTTATGAGGATAATCAGTCCAGAATTTGTCAAAAAATACAAAAATAGAATTATCAATATTCATCCAGCTTTACTTCCAGCTTTTCCAGGACTTGATGCACAAAAACAGGCAGTAGAGTACGGCTCAAAATATTCCGGGTGCACAGTACATTTTGTAGATTTAGGAGTAGATACAGGACCAATAATTTTGCAATCAATAGTCAAAATAAGAAAAGGCGATACAGAAAAAACATTATCTAAGCGTATTTTGGCAAAAGAACATCAAGCATATCCTGAGGCTATCAGGTTATTTGCAGAAAAGAAAATAAAAATCTCAGGCAGAAAAACAATAATCAGTTAAGAGTCTGGTCCGCCAAAAAAATACAATACAGTTAGTTCTTTGGAATTCCCATGAAAAAAATGCACCACTTTTTTTCCTACAAAATACATTTTATTTTCAGAGACAGGATAATCTACATCTTTGATTTTTAAAAACCCGTCACCCTTGAGAATAAAATATACTTCATCACTGTCATGAGGCTCTTGGGTATCTTTTTCTCCAGGTTGTAATACCAACACACCGGCAGCCAGACTTTCATTATTGATAAAAGTATGGAAATAATTATTGCTTTTTTTTATTTTTTCAATGTAGTCGTTTATGTTAAAAACTAATTTCATGCTATTGTGAAGCTACAGTGTAAAATTTTGGCTCTGGCAGTTTTTCCATGTATGATGTAGCAATAGAGTGAAGTTTTTCGTGTTCTGGGCTTTGATGCATTTTGCTGAATTTTTCAAGATTCTCAAATTCTACTAATACACGGTGTTTACCGTCTTTAGTTTCCAAAAGGCGCCTATTGACAAATCCATCAAATTTTGATATGGTTTTGTTGGATTCAGAAAACCATTTTTTAAAATTAGCAACAGAGTCAGGTTTTATTTGGATATCAGATATTACTATAAACATGATATCACCTTCAAATGCTCACATAATTTTGTTTCTCAGATTTTCAAATTTAGATTAATGTGTTTCAAGGATTAAATATCTACAAGCCAGAAATATTCTTAATGACAGGCATCAAAATAGATGGAATAAAGATTGCCCAAGATGTAAAAGACAGAGTCAGAAAAGCTGTCGACGAATTAAAGAAGCAGGGAACTAACCCATGTTTGGCAACTATTCTAGTTGGGGACAATCAAGCCTCTGCCACATATGTGAAAAATAAACACAAAGCATGCGAAGAAGTAGGAATTATCACCAAAGACTTCAAGCTAGCATCAAACACCACACAGTCAGAATTAAATAAAATAATTGATGAATTAAATAAAGACAGATCAGTTCATGGAATTTTAGTTCAGCTGCCATTACCTAATCAATTAGATGAATTTATCATAACATCTAGAATTTCACCACTAAAAGATGTGGATGGTCTTACGCCGCACAATGCAGGTTTACTTGCAATGAAAAAAGCTGCACTTGTTGCTTGCACACCACTTGGAGTAATGGAGATGTTCGATTACCACAATATAGATCTGAAAGGAAAAAATATCGTTCTGATAAATCGTAGTAATTTAGTAGGAAAACCATTATACCATTTACTTTTGGCAAGAGATGCAACAGTAATTACATGTCATTCTAAAACAAAAAATATCAACGAGTTGTGTCAGTTAGCAGACATTATAATTACAGCAGTTGGAGATAGAAGCAAATTCACATTAACGCCAGATATGATAAAAAAAGATGCAATTGTAATTGATGTTGCAATCTCAAAAGATAAAGAAAGACTTGTAGGAGATGCGGATTATGATCAGATTATCCAAAAAGCATCATATGCAACACCTGTTCCAGGAGGAGTTGGTCCCATGACAGTTGCAATGTTATTGAAAAATACAATAACAGCCGCATCATTGAGTAGTCAAATTGAAAGATAATTCAGAGAAAACATCATTACGAAGATTACTCCTTGAGAAAAGGGATGGCACATCTTTTGATTTAATGAAAATTGCAAGTAAATCAATACTAAAAAAGCTAAAAAAAATAGAATCATTTAGAGATGCACAAAAAATAGGTGCGTACTATCCTATAGGCAGTGAAGTATTGACACAGGATATCATGCAAGAAGCCCTAAGTGAGGGAAAGGAGATATTTTTGCCCAAAGTAGTAGGTAAAAACATAGAATTTAGAAAAATCATGAATTTGAGTAATCTAGAAAACGGCAGTTTTGACATAATGGAGCCTCGTAACGAATGCCCTGTTGATAATAATCTGGATGTGATACTAGTTCCCACAGTAGGAATATCTCCAAAAGGAGTAAGATTGGGATACGGATATGGATTTTATGACAGATTTTTAGCTGAGAATAAAATCAAAACAATATCGTTGACATTTGAAAAACAGATTGTAAAAAATATTCCACAATCAGAACATGATGTAATTATAGATTGGATCGTTACTGAAGATAGAATAATAGATACGTCAAAGATAAGATAGTCCTTTTTTGCCAATATCTTTTCTATAATATTTGTGAGACCAGGAAATTTTTTCAGCTGCAATGTATGCATTTGAAATTGCAGATGCCAAAGTATCACCAAGTGCGGTGACTCCTAAAACTCTTCCACCATTTGATAAGATTTTTCCATCTTGTTTTTTTGTTCCTGCATGAAAGACCATAGCATTTTTAGGAATTAAATCAAATCCTGTAATCTCTTCATTTTGTGGATATGATTCAGGATAACCTTCAGATGCCAAAACAATACAAACTGCAGATTGATTTTTCCAAGTTATTTTTGGCATCATGGAAAGGGTTCCATCTACACTTGCAACAAAATAATCATACAAATCAAAATCCATTCTCATTGTAATTGGCTGGCATTCAGGATCACCCATTCGTGCGTTATACTCCAAGACGTAGGGTTCATTGTCTCTGATCATCACTCCGGCATAGAGAAATCCTTTGAAGACAATACCCTCATTTTTCAATGATTGTATTGTTTTATTGATGATTTTATTTTGGATTTTTTCAGCAAGAATATCATCAATAACAGGAGTTGGGGAATAGGCGCCCATTCCACCAGTGTTAGGACCTTTATCATTATCAAAGATTCTTTTGTGATCCTGGCTTGATGCCATGGGGATTGCAATCACACCATCACATAATGCAATGTAAGATGCTTCAATTCCATCAATTCTCTCTTCTACAATAATGCGATTACCAGCATCGCCAAATGTCTTTTTTACCAATATTGTATTAATCGCATCAATTGCCTCATCAGTATCATTACAAACAATCACACCTTTTCCAGAAGCTAGACCATCTGCCTTGACTACGACATTGTAATCAAGGGATTTGACATATTCTTCAGCTTTTTTTGGGTTATCAAAGATTTCAAATCTTGCAGTTTGGATATCATTTCTTTTCATGAAATTTTTTGCCCAGATTTTACTTGATTCTAGTTGTGCTGCTTTTTGAGAAGGACCAAAAATTTTGAGATTCATTTGGGTAAATTTATCTACAATTCCTGCAGCTAAAGGAGCCTCAGGACCAACTATCGTAAAGCAGTTATTTTTTTGTGCAAATTCTGCCAGTGCATTCAAATCATTAATACCAATTGGAATATTATTTTCTGTTCCACCATTTCCAGGTGCTGTAAAAACTTTGTCAACTTTGGAGCTTTGAGATAATTTCCAAGATAAGGCATGTTCGCGTCCGCCAGAACCGATAACTAAAACATTAACCAATAAAAATTATCTTTCACTCAATTATATAATGCCATTCCCATATCAAAATCCAAGATGAAACTTTCATCAAAATTCGATGCAAAGGCAATTGAATCAGAGATAAAAGAATACATCAAATCAATTGATGTTGAAAGATTAATCTTTGAATCAGACAAGCCTGAGAAAATAATGTTTATCGAAGGTCCACCCACTATGAATGGGGTTCCACACGCAGGGCATCTAAGAGGACGTGTGATCAAAGATCTATGGTACAGATTCAATACATTACAAGGAAAAAAAATCGTGTTCAATGGTGGATGGGATACACAAGGACTGCCGGTGGAATTACAAGCAGAAAAAGAGCTTGGAGTGACTGGTGGCAAGTCAGAAGTCATAGAAAAAGTCGGCATTGAAAAACTAGTGGAGGAATGCAAACGTATTGTAAAAAAATTCAACGCCAAATGGATTGAAGTAGATAATTTACTTGGAATGTCATTTAATCATAACAAAGCATATTGGACTTATCGCGATGAATTTATTGAAAGAGAATGGCAAATTCTCAAAAAAGCACATGAAAATAAAATACTAGAAGAAGATTTTACAGTAATTGCATATTGCCCAAGTTGCCAAACATCACTTAGTCATGCCGAAGTCAACCAAGGATATGAAGAAGTAAAAGACCCATCATTATATTACAAAGTCAAACTTGCAGATGAAGACGCATATCTGATTGTTTGGACAACAATGCCATTTACTTTGGTCACAGATGCAATGGTAGGACTAAATCCAGATGAAGATTATGCGTATCTCAAAGTAGAAAATGAAACATGGGTTGTTGGAAAAACAAGACTGGAAGAATTTTTCAAAGAAGTAAATATAGAAAAACATGAAATTGTAAAGACTGTAAAAGGCTCACAATTTGAAGGGAAAAAATACATTCACCCACTTTTGAGTTTAATTCCAGGACTAGATGAATGTGCAAAAGAAAATAATTATCATGTTGCAGTATCAGAAGAATTTGTAGAAATCACAGCAGGTAGCGGTCTAGTTCACTTGTCTCCTGCAAATGGTGAAGAAGACATAAAAATTGCAAACAAAAGAAAAATCAAAGTATTCAACCCCATCAATGATCAGGTAAAATTTACCAATTTGGCTGGAAAGTATGAAGGGATGTTTGTCAGAGATGCAGATAAAATAATTGTCGAAGATCTCAAAGAACGTAATGCGCTAGTAAAAATTGGAAAAATCAAGCACAAATATCCATTATGTTGGAGATCTCATCATCCAATTGTATGGCTTGCACGAAAAGGTTGGTTTTACAAACTAGATAGATTAGAAGACAAGGCAATTAATGCAGCAGAAAGTGTAGAATACTTTTTTGAGCAGCCAAAAAACAGATTTTTAGGAATTATTAAAGAAAAACACCCATGGTGTATATCTCGAGAAAGAATTTGGGGATGCCCATTGCCAGTTTGGATATGCAGTGATTGCAAAAAACAAAACTGGTTCTTTACAAGAAAAGAGATCATAGATTCAGCAGCAAAATTACCAGATGGACCAAATTTTGAATTACATCGCCCGTGGATTGACAATATTACAATAAAATGTAAACAGTGTAACAGCACAAATACAAAAAGAGAAGAATATGTTTTAGATACGTGGCACAATAGTGGTTCAGCTCCATATTCATCATTAACAGATGAAGAATATTCCAAAGCAATACCTGCGCCATTTTTCACAGAAGGCATTGATCAAACAAGAGGATGGGCATATACCCTATTGATAGAAAATGTAATCTTAAACAATGGCCCAATTCCACCATTCAAGTCATTTTTGTTCCAAGGTCACGTACTTGATGAAAAGGGAGGCAAAATGAGCAAAAGCTTGGGAAATGTGATAGATGGAGCAGAATTGCTTGAAAAATATCCTGTTGATTTGATCAGATTTTATTTTATCTGGAAAGCAAGTCCAATAGAGCCACTTAGCTTCAGTACTGATGAGTTAATGTCACGCCCGTATCAGGTACTCAATACACTGTTTAATTTACATCTGTATTTTAAACAAAATAGTGAATATGATAATTTTGATAAAACAAAAACAATCTCATGGGCAAAAGAAAATAAATTGCTAACATCGCCAGACATATGGCTTTTATCAAAATTACAAAAGTTGATCAAAAAAACAACAGAGCGCAATGAGACATGCAAATTCCATGAAGCTGCAAAAGCAGTTGATGATTTTATTATAAACAATCTAAGTCAGATATACATTCCAATTACCAGAGGAGAATTATGGGACGAAGAAGAATCAAAAAAGAACAGAAGGCTAGCAATCTATGCAATCCTAAAAGAAGTGCTACAAACATTAGATATTTTGATTCATCCACTTTGTCCATTTACTAGCGAATATCTCTATCAAACAGTATTTGATGGAAAAAAGAGTATTTTGCTAGATAAATGGCCACAATACCAAGAAATTTTAGTCAATGAAGAAATCGAAGAATCATTTGATATAATGAAAGATGTTGTTTCAGTTTCATCTGCTGCAAGAATGAAGGGAAAACTAAAACGTAGATGGCCATTAAATGAAGCATTAATTTGTGTAAGTAAGGGTCAAAAACAAAAACTAGAATCACGTTCTCCTCTACTAATGTCACAGCTCAATGTAGAAAAATTTACAATTTTTGAAATAGAAAAAGAACAAGGATTAGAACAGATCCTAGAATTAAAACAGTTGGATTTGCCTGTCAAAACAATATTAGAATTAGATAAGAAGAGAGTAGCACCAAGAGCAAAACAACATATTGTAAAACTGTCTAATGTATTTTCAGAAACCAACAAAGAAGGAATTGTTGCATCACTCCAAGAAAATGGACAATACAATTATGAAATTGACGGTGAAAAAATTTCATTATACAAAGAAGACTTCATAGTAGATTTTGATGCAAGTGAAGAATTTGCAGTGTCGAAACGAGACAACTACATTGTATTTGTATCTACTTCAAGAAACAAAGAGATGATGGCAAGAGGTTTGATAAAAGATATTGCCAGAAGACTACAAACACTAAGAAAAGAAAGAGGGTATAATCCGACGGATATTCTCAGTGTTGCATCAATACTTGATTTAGATGATGAATCATTAGAAATGATAAAAGAAAAATCAGAAGAATTGGCATTTTTAGTTAGAGTAAAACAGGTAAATTTTACAGAATCATGCAAAGAATACAAAGATGACGACATTGACGGTCAAAAAATAAGAATTTCAGTAGAATAAACATATCTAAGTGCATTGCAATCTAATCTTTTATCTACAATTAACACAATAAAAAAACATAGAGCCAGAGGAAGATGGCTTTTAATCCCCTGCTATTTTCCCATCTCCTCTGGAAAATTGAATTTAGAAAATTACAAAATGCAATATTTTTATTAGAATAAATAATTCAAGCAAATATGTCCGAATCAAAAATCCCAACGGTTGTTGGAATCAATGTTCTAAAACAAAATGGCTTGGATGTAGAGGAATTAAAAAGACTATTGATTTACAATGCTTCAGTAGAATTTACTGCCTACTACTATTTCACCAATTTGAGAGCACATTGTACAGGCTTGGAAGGAGAGGGACTCAAAGGAATCATCGAGGACGCTAGACTAGAAGATCTTAGCCACTTTGAATCATGTCTTGAGAGAATATACCAATTAGGAGGTTCTCTTCCAAATGATGCAACAGAATTCATCAAAATGTCAGGATGTGAGTTCTTACAGCTTCCAGCAAATCCTACAGATCACAAGGCAATACTAGAAAAATGTCTCAAAGCCGAACAAGGTGCAATTGTCAACTGGGACAAAGTATGTAAGATGACTTTGGGAAAAGACCCCACAACATATGATATTGCAAAAGATATTTTGGCAGAAGAGATCGAACATGAGTCATGGTTCCTAGAACTAATCTATGGAAGACCATCAGGACACATGAGACGAAAATACTCTGGCGAAAGACCACATACCAAAAAACATTCTAGAGCACTTGATATGGCATAAAGCCAGATCACATTCTTTTCTTTTAATTAAAAATGAACCAACTAGCTAGCTTTTAGCTAATCAGGCATAATAAATAGAAAAAATGCGTAGTGATTGTATGGTAAAACAGATTAGTCTTGATGCTTGGCAAATTCAGCATCTAACAGATCTGTTAAAAAAAGGCTCAGAGATTGTTGCAAAGACCAACAAACCAATTGTATTGTATAGACAAACATTAGAAGAAGAAGAAAGTTCTTACGAAGAGATTGTATGTACACTTGTCAAAGATTATGTAATTGAACAATTAGTCACATCAGGCGGAGTACTAGTTCCAAGTTTTCATCAACAATTTGTTTTTACAATTACAGATTTTCCGCAAGAGTTGCTAAGAAAAAGCCGGGATCGATTTTTGCAAGTAATTGATTTTCTTGAAGAGCAGATAAACTAGCATCATAATTAATAAAGATCGTAAAATTCATGGCTTTTGCATGCGTTTACTAGAGTTTCAGGCAAAAGAATTATTCAGAGAATATGGAATTAATCTTCTCCCAAGCAAGGCATCAACTACTATTGAAGAAGGGAGAAAACATGCAAAAGAGTTAGGATATCCATTTGTGATTAAAATTCAGGTTCCAGTAGGAGGCAGAGGAAAGGCTGGAGGCATTCAAAAATGTCAAAATGATGATGAATTTGAGCTAAAATACCCTCAAGTGTTAGGGTTGACAATCAAAGGAGAAAAGGCGCGAGCAATTTTGCTAGAAAAGATGGCAGATATCAAAAAAGAGTTGTATCTGTCATTGTTTTTAAACCGTTCAAAAAGATGCTACACAATTATTGCATCACCAGAAGGAGGTGTTGAAATTGAATCAGTTAAAAATCAAATTATAAAAGAAGTCGGTCTTGGAAATGTTTCAGAACAAGTGGCAAGAGAAGTTGCAAAAGAGATGAAACTGGAGGGAAAAGCAGCAGATGACTTTGTAAATATTTTGCAAAGACTAGCGAAACTCACAATTGAAAAAGAGGCTGAACTAGCAGAAATAAATCCACTTGCAATTATGCAAGATGGTTCTCTGATGGCATTGGATGGAAAATTTGTAACAGATGACAACAGTAACTTTAGACACGATGAATTACAAAAATATCAAGAAAAAACAGAGATTGAAGAAAGAGCAGAAAAAAGTGGATTTTCACTAGTAGAACTAGACGGAAATATTGCAGTTGTTGGAAATGGAGCAGGACTGGTAATGTCCACACTAGATATGTTATCAGATAATGGTGGCAAGCCAGCATGTTTCTTAGATGTAGGAGGCGGTGCAACAACTGAATCAGTTTACGAAGCACTTACTTTGATTAGTAAAATGAATAGAGTCAAAGGAATTTTGGTTAACCTTTACGGAGGAATTGTAAAAACAACTGTAGTTGCAGAAGCATTTCTAAAAGCATATGACGATAAGCTGATCAATCTTCCAGTATTTGCAAGACTAAAAGGCACAGAATCTGAAAAAGCAAAAGA
>SCUP01000132.1 GCA_004297665.1 Nitrosarchaeum sp.
AAAAAAGAAATTATTTTAGCCGTCTATAGATTTCTTTGAATTCATCTGCAAGTGTATATGAGAGATTCAAAAGATGTGCCAATTGATTCATAGTGGTTTTGTCTCGTGAGAGCTGACGTAGAATGGTTAATGCTTTTTGTGGGGAGTTTATCGACAAATCCATTTGCCCAGACCAAGTCTGGAATGCTTCGTTTACCTCCAAGCAGAAATTCAATACGAATTGCTCAGAATTTGGTACTGGCTCCATAGATTTTGACGGTTTTAAAAGCACCGCAGATAATTCACGAAACTCATTTCTTCGATCTATTAACAACATGTCCAGTGCTTGTTTTATTTTCTCATCTTCCAGTCCGGATTTTTTTACAAGATACAAACCAATGTTACTCATATTATGATATAGTAATCAACAAAGATAAGCAAGTCGATAATAATATCAAACGTTCATCATATTTTTTTTAAAAAAATAAACAGATGTTAATGAATTTGAATACTAATCAGTTAATTCAGAGAATCGATTTTCAACATAATTCCAATTCACCACATTCCACCATGCTGCAATATAGTCAGATCTTTTGTTTTGATACTTTAGATAGTAAGCGTGTTCCCATACATCCAATCCCAAAAGAGGTATTTTTCTTATTGACCATGGACTGTTTTGATTAGAGGTAGTAACCAGTTCTATTTTGTTAAAAGTTTGATTAAACACAAGCCAGCACCACCCACTTCCTTCAATAGACAGGGCTTTGTTTGAGAATTCTTTTTTAAAATTTTCAAAGTTAGCAAAATACACATCAATTGAATCACCTAACTTACCACCAGGACTTCCATCATTTTTTGGAGTCATTGTTTCCCAAAATAATTTATGATTTTCAAAACCACCACCAAAAAAATTAACTTCGCTTCGGACAGATTCAGGAATGGTACTCAGATCAGATAAAACAGACGTAATGTATTGTGGATGAAATTCACTAGAAATTTTGGCCAGTGTTTTGTTTAATCCATCAACATATGCTTGATGATGTTTTTGATGGTGAATCTCCATGGTTTGTTTATCAATATAGGGTTCAAGATCATCATATGCATATGGCAATCTAGGCAATTCATATTTGACCATACTCTAATCAAATAAAGTCCACATATATTTTTCAAGTTGAAAATAAAATAATTTTGCCATCTTTTATGGCAGTTCAGGCATAAAAACACAAGTTCAGGATCTTAAACAATATAATTGGCAAGATAGCTTTCAGCAGAGTAAACAAATCTTGAATCCATTATTTCAGCTCAGCACAAGAAGTTATGAAAAAGAAATTCCAATAATAAAACAAGCATTGGCAGAACTTGAAAAAGAATGTAATGTACAAAATGGATATACAATTGAAAAGCCATTTGAAAAATTTGGCTGGACATTTTTTAATATTCAAATCAGTGAAGAGTTGGCAGAGATAATTGAAAAATCAGGTATGATGAAAGGGGCGTTAGGATATAAAATTGCAGAACAGATGACAAATTTTGTTGGACATTATCTAGAGACTAAAGGAAGCGCTGTAAGAATAAAGAAAATAGATTATGGATAATTACTATAATTTTGTAAATCCATCATAGATATTTTTGGATTCAATTAGGCATAAAAATCAGATTTCAAGCGAAAAAGATGATAACCATTAGCACAAAATAACAATAATGACAAAATTAGGATTAATTGATTTACAAATACTTCATTTAGGAATCAAAGGTAACGGAAATTTTAATGAAAAAGATATTGAAAATTCAGAATTAAAGCGATTAGGGGTTGGCAGAATACTAGATGCATTGGCGTCATTAAAAGATAGAAGACTGATAAATTTGAATAGCGACGGCTCGTTTTTCATAACAGATTTAGCAAAACACACGTTATGGGATGAACAAATTCCAACATGGGTCAAGATTTTACGGTTATTGGAAATCAAGTCGTGCAGTAGTGAAGCGATTTCAGATTTTTTAAAAAAACCAGAAATCAAACTAATTGATGAAATTGAAAAATTGAGAAAAGATCAGTTGATTCTAATGTCACCACTAAGACAAGAATCCAAAATTATCAAGATGTATGAAATTCTTCCAGAAGGGATAGAAAAAATCAAAGAAATAGAAGAGACAGGATTTCAAAACGACATCTTGGAAGAAAAGAAGCCAAGAGTAGAGATTTTTGAATTAATTGATCAAATCAGAAAAGAAATTAACGAAGAGCCAGAGTTTAACAACAAAAAGAACATAACTTTAAAACTAGAACAAATTAAAGAAAAATTAAAAATT
>SCUP01000015.1 GCA_004297665.1 Nitrosarchaeum sp.
GTTTTTGATGTCAATTTCCACATTGTCAAACAGGGACTTGTATTTGTCAATCCTGCGTCCGCTTGCTGATATCTCGTGTCCGTCTTTTATCAATAGTCCGTCTTCTATTAGCGAGTTGACTTTTCTATACCCTGATGTCTGTGGAATCTGTAACTTTTCTAACATTTCCAAAATTGTCCATGACTCACCAATTGATGTGTTGAGTATTTTTGATGTCTCGTCATCACTGTATGCCTTTAGGATGGATTGGCTAATTGATGGCTCGGATATTGTAAATCTTTTTTGGGACTGGTCTTTTTTTGATTTGATACTGCATAGGGTGTCAAGAAATTTCCTTTCCAGTCCCTCAGCACCTGCTCCAAAAAATTCCCTCAATACAGAATCTAGTTTTTCAAACTCTTCCATGGATTGAGTTATTGACATGCCGTACCTTTCAAACAGACGATCTTGTATCTTGCGAACTGTAATTTCACCCAGATTATTTAGCATTGTCTTTTCCATGGACTTTGCAAGCAATTTGGTAACGCCAGTCATGATATTCATTGGTTCATACTTTCATATTAATATTTTCGTATTGAAGTTACGATACCATTTCAGACAGTCTGCGAATGTGACTGGTGTCGTTTTTTATTGCCAGATTGATGGCTTTGTTCATCTCATTTGCATATTTGTCAAATTGCCGCTTGTCTTTTTTGATTATTTCGCATTTTTCCATAATTGGCAGTTCCTTGAGATTCTTGAATTGCTCATAGGTGACGGTACATGAATATGACCTAATTTCACCCTTAAACTGGTATTTAATATTAAATTGCGCATACTCTGCATCTTCGGCCAGACAGTCCGTTATGACTTGTTTTATTATTTGTATATCAAATGGCTTTTGAATTACTCTAATATTTGGCGAATCAAGAAATGGGTATTGATATGCATTAGAATCTCCTGTAACTACAACTATCTTGGCATTAGGATTCACATCGTTGATTTTCTCAATTGCATAAAATCCGTCATATTTTGGCATATTCAAATCTGTAAAGACGATATCAGGACGACACTTTTTGTACATGCTTACTGCCTGATCGCCATCATTTGCTGTAGCAAGAACATTTACCCCGATCATATCAAGTATATCACAAAATACATCGACAATATCTTGATCGTCATCTACTACGATACAACTTGGCATGGCCATATCGTATATTGAACTTTATGGTATAAGAGATTATAGCATATTCATACTCTATATGAATATAAGAAATGGTTAAAAAAATGCAATGCCCTCATTGCTCAAAGCGCCTATCGGGGGAAGGCAATTTAAAAAGACACCTACGAACCATACACAAATCAATCAATAAAGACTAGAATTACTTTAGTCCCTTTTCTAGAACCTCGTTTATGATTCTTGAAAAGCTGACAGATGATGCTGATTCTCTTACTTTTTTTGCTTGCAGGTTTCGTAGTTTTTTTGCAATGTCACTGTTTAGCATTATTGTGATTCTCTCTGCCATTGTAAATTATGTTCTTGCCTATTATTTTGAATTATTCAGACTTGCTTGTTTACAAAAATGTCAAAGAAAATAGAATATTTCCAACTATGGAAATGTAACATGAAAAAATATTACACTAATTTGGGCGTATGAGGATCTGGTTTAGATTGGAGATCGGAAGAGC
>SCUP01000133.1 GCA_004297665.1 Nitrosarchaeum sp.
TCTAGAATATTTTTTGTTCCAAGATTTTAGCATTAAGTATTGACGTATACCTAACACAAGCCAAGATACTGAAATTATGATTATTATGACTAGTGATATGGCAAGAAAAACCCCAAACTCATCATATTCATCAAGTATGAAAAAAAAGTGTGGATGCAGAATCAGATACGATGAAAGGCCTATTGCTAGTGGTGCCAAAATTAATGCAGATATTGATATTCCTAAAAGAGTTTTTCCTATCTGGTTTATCTTATCAATAAATCCATCCATTACTTCAATTATACTAAAGCGTGATTGTGAGTTAGAATTTTCTATATTTGTCATGTTTATCCTGTTTTAATAATTTTTGAGGTCATTTTACTATAAAAGTTCCGCTCATCTCAGGATGTAATGTACAATGAAACGTAAATTCACCTGTCTTGTCGGCAATAAATGTAATTGATTGGGATTCAAAATAATTCAAGTCTTTTGTGTGAACATTAAATTCATCCATGTTCAAATTATGTTTCTGATTATCTTGATTGATCATATGAAAAGAAATCAGCTCACCACGACTTACTGAGACTATTGGTTTCTGACTTGGAGTTAAACTGTTTTTCCCACCTTTTGTTGAAGATAATACAAACATAGGACCATGTTGTGTTGGTATTGATTTTACATAAAAGTTTGCTGGCGCTCCAAACACAGGAGATGTTGCATTTACAGGAATCATAGAATTAACAACATAATATCCACCAACTGAACAAAGTGTAACAATGCCTATGATTGTAAGTATTGTATTTCTTCCTAATTTAGTCTGGTGTTTTTGTTTTACCAATTGATTGCATGACATTTACCACTATTTAGACAATGATGAACAAAGTTAAGTATATTATAAAAACAAAAAATCAACACCTCATTAAGTGCAAATGCATTTTAATTTACTGTATCAAAATATTTATCAATTCTATAATTTAAAAAAACATGGAAAACTTCTATCTAATTCTTTTATAATTGAATTATGAGAAAAAATAATTAATACCAAAATATATTATGTGATAAAAAATGACTAACACACAAAAACTTCTAATCGGAGTAGTAATAATTCTTGGAGTACTTGTGGCAATAACTATTCCTCCCTCTATAGAATTTTATTTTGAAAAGAAAAATCAACTAGATACAAATGAAATAATGAGTCTCAAAGACATAACTCCCGAGAGCAAAACTGATGAAATAGTAAAGGAAATCACAACAAATGACAATTCTCAGTATGATCAAAGTACTACAAATCTGGGTAGGATTTATCAAAACTTGGAAAATTCCGTTGTACAAATAACCAGTACTGTAATAGAGACAAGATCAAATATTATCATCAATGGCAATCCATTGGAACAGCAGTCATCTAGGCTAGGTTCTGGATTTGTGTATGATGATGAAGGCCATATTATTACAAATAATCATGTTGTTTCAGGTGTAAGTAACGTTGATGTTGCTTTATCCAACGGCGACACTTTTAATGCCAAAGTGATTGGTACTGATGAATTTAATGACATTGCAGTTTTGCAGATAACTGATGATTATTCTAATGAACCAATAACTCCCATATCCTTTGCTGATTCATCTCAAGTTAATGTTGGTGATCAAGTGATTGCCATTGGAAATCCGTTTGGACTAAGTAATACCATGACAACAGGCATAGTAAGTCAAATTGGAAGATTGCTTCCAAATAAGGATCTTGGATTTTCTATTCCAAATATCATCCAAACTGATGCTGCAATCAACCCAGGAAATTCAGGAGGACCACTTTTAGATAACAGTGGAAATTTAATTGGAATGAATACTGCAATTGAATCTAAAGTAGGAGAATTTGCAGGTGTTGGTTTTGCTGTTCCATCAAATACCATTAAAAAAGTTGTATCTGCTTTAATTGAAAAAGGTGAATATGATCATCCATGGTTAGGAATTTCTGGAACTACACTCTCACCAAAATTAGCAGAAAAATTGAATCTACCCCAGAATTTTAGGGGTGCTCTAATCAATGGAGTTGTAAAAGATGGGCCTGCAGATAAGGCCGGAATCAAAGATGCACTGTATACTGTCGATAGAGAAATAGCAAGTGCAGATATAGTAATTTCAATTGATAATACACCAGTTAAAAGAATAGATGACATTATTGCATATGTATCAGAAAACAAATCCGTAGGCGATAATGTTTCTCTTCAGGTCTACAGAGATGGTAATGTAATTGATATTGATATTGAGCTTGGTAAACGAGCAACAAATAGTGAGTAATTTTACATTAATTGCAAATTATTTTAGTTCATCTTCGTGCTTAGTTGTATTGTTACTTTTTGATGGTTTCCCAGTATGATTTTGATAGAAGCTAAGATTCTCTATTTCATCCCACTTAGGATACAAAGAATGGGAGATGGGTATTACAGTTGGAAATATTAGAAGAATTGATATTTATATAAAATTAACAAAGAACTGAATTGCATATTTCATTTAGTATCGATAAAAAATTGATTCTTTTAGTAATTATGGTATCTGTAATTACGCTTTTAGTTACAGCCTATCTGAGTTTCAACTATGGAGAACAAATTCTAAGAGAAAAAGCTAATGATCTACTAATTGGCGAATCTACAGCACGTGGTAATACTATTAGACTTCTTTTTGAATCCCAAATTGACCAAAATCAAATTTTAGCAAATGAACCAATGATAAAAACTCTGGTTAATGAATTAAATCAAACACCTGAAAACGAATTTAATAAAATAAGAGAAAATAAACTTGGAGACTTTCTTACTCAAATTCAAGCATTTCAAACACGAGTTGGATTTTCAATGGGTTTTGAAGATGTAAAAATTATCGGAGCAAATGGAAAAGTTTTCTTTTCACTTAGCAAACTAACTGATAATAATTTTCTTCATGATCCGCTATTTCAAAAAGGATTAAAAAAATCAACTATAGATTTTGAACCCACTAATACTGGTAAAAAAATGATTATAGTTTCTCCAATTTTTGCTCCAGATAGTAAAAAAGATGATGAACCAATAGGAGTAGTTATCTCCAGAATGCGAACTGAATCATTAGATAGTATCTTAGCTAATAGAAGCGGTTTGGGTGAAACTGGAGAAGTTTATATCGTAAGTGATGGGTTTTTGATGTTATCTGAATCTAGATTCATAGACAGTGCTATCTTCAAACAAAAAGTTGATACCATTCCCGTTCAAAAATGTTTTAGAGAAGGAGAAGAATTTACAGGATTTTATCCTGATTATAGAAAAATTCCAATCTATGGTTCTTCATACTGCGCTAATGATTTGGGGTTTGTTTTGCTTGCAGAAATTGACGAAGCAGAAATAATTCAACCAATTTTAGTACTTCAAAATAGAATTTTTCAAACAGGTCTAATAATTACTGTTGTAATGACAATTATCGCGTTTATACTTTCAAAATCTTTGTCTCGACCTCTAATAAAATTAAAAAATGCTGCAAACCAAGTTGCAAGTGGAGATTTTCATATTAGAACTAATATTACAACAAGAGATGAAATTGGAGAACTATCATATGCATTTGATTCCATGACTGAAAAACTCCAGAGATCGTTGATTGAAATTAAAGAAAAAGAAGATGTCATAAAACAACAAGAAGATATTTTATTACAATTTTCTGATCATAGTGAAAAATACTGTGTTTGTATGGTGGATATTATGAATTCAACAAAAATCACCGCTAAATTATCTGAATCAGAAACCAGTGAATTTTATAACCTCTTTCTTAACTCTATTGCTGGAATTGTAAGAAATTTTGGTGGTATAGTAATAAAAAATATTGGAGATGCGTTATTATTTTATTTTCCAGTCATGCCATCCGAAGAAGAATCTGTATTAAAGAAATGTCTTGATTGTTGTTTAACTTTAGGTGAATCACACGATGATATAGCAAAAAAATTAGAAAACCAAAAACTACCTGTTTTTGATTATAGAATTAGTTCTACTTATGGAATGGTTAGAATAGCAAAAACATCAACATCATCTATTAATGATATTTTTGGAAATACTGTAAATCGTTGTGCTAAGATAAATAGAATTGCTCCTGCAAATAGATTGATTATTGATGAAGAATTTTATGATAGTATCAAAATTTTTGATGGTTATATATTTAAAAAAATAGATAGTGATATTACCGCTCCAGAAGCAGGTTATTCAGGATATCTTGTTTCCAGAAAGAACATTGATAATATTAAAAATTAAACATAGACCATATTTTTTATAATGCCAATTTTTCAATTATGTCGCTGAATTTCCAAGGACCACATTGCGCATCTGAATTTTCGCTCTCAAACATTCCTTGTTTGTTTAGATGATTTACAATATGTGCCGAAAATGGCAAAGCTCCTG
Source organism: Nitrosarchaeum sp. (assembly GCA_004297665.1). Taxonomy (GTDB): domain Archaea; phylum Thermoproteota; class Nitrososphaeria; order Nitrososphaerales; family Nitrosopumilaceae; genus Nitrosarchaeum. The sequence goes on from SCUP01000133.1 coordinate 4,383, forward strand.
TGGCTCCTGGAGAATTATAATTCAAAATATGAAAAGACATCGAATCGCCTTCTAAAATTACATCTGGAACAAATTGTCCGTTCTCATTTATTACAGATGATCTGATTCCTGCAGTTCCTCTTTCTGTAATTTTTTTTGCATCAATTTTTGGTAGGAATCGCTTAACTCTGTTAATCATTGCTGATTTTGACATCGAGGATTGAATTTCATTTATTGCGAGTTCTTGGAATCGTTTATCAAATATTGTTTTTCTTGCACCAGATCTAAGCATTTCTAATATTTTTGGAATGAATTCTTTGATATTCTCTGTTTTATTGTATCCATATGGACTAAACACTGGTACTGCATTTGGTCCAATCTCACAACTTCCATCCACTCTGATAATCCAATGTGGATCTAAAAATGGATAATCTGGATATTTTGGTACAGAATACACACTTGTTTTTGTCAAATTATTGTATTCTTTTGGTGTTCTCCAATACTCCCCTCTGAAATGCACATCTGTAAATGTCTCTGCAACGCCGATTTTATGTGCAATGTCTATTGCTTTTCCTCCAGCTGCATTGATAACAAAATTTGCAAAAATCTCATATTCATTATTTAATGTGATTTTCCATTTACCGTCAACTTTTTTTATATTGGTCACTTTAGTGTCTCGCATAAAATTTATTCCATTGTCTATGCTATCTTTCATCAATGTATCCGTAACTTTAGAATAATCTGTGGATCCATCTTTGTACACATAAAGTGCAGATTCACATTTTATTTCTGGTTCTATTTTCTTTAATTCATTTTTATTCATTAATTTGATATCATTATCTTGTAATCCATTTTGTTTCCCCCATTTGAAATATTTCTCTAATACTTTAGTTCCTTTTTCATCTAAGGATACTTCTAATACT
>SCUP01000134.1 GCA_004297665.1 Nitrosarchaeum sp.
TTAGAGTGGAGTATAGTCCCAATAGACCTGATTACTCTACTGATCTAGGAATTGCACTTGGTTTACAAGGTTTGTTTGGAATTAAAACTGGAGCCATAAAATTAAACATCAAAAAATCAAATGATTATGTAATTCATGTAGAACCGTCTGTCACTAAAATCAGACCGTTTGTAACTGGAATTATTGCAAAAAATGGCAGAATTGATGATGCTATGATCAAACAACTGATGGCAATGCAAGAAGACCTTCATTTTGGAATTGGAAGAAGGAGAAAAAAATCTTCTATTGGAATTCATGATTTAGATAAAATCTCTTTCCCATTGAGATACACCACTACTAAAAGAGATCATAGATTTGTTCCATTAAACTCTGATGAGGAACTCACAATATCTGAGATTCTTGATAATACTGATGTGGGCCAAGATTATGGAGCAATTCTTGGAAATTCCCCTCAAGTTCCGCTCATTTTAGATTCAAAAAAACAAACTGTGTCTTTTCCACCAATAATTAATGCAGCAGTAACGACTGTTACAACAAAAACAAAGAACCTCTTTGTTGAGGTTACTGGAATTAACAAAGATGATGCAGAAGACATGCTTTCTGTTGTTGCAACCATACTTCAAACTGCTGGGTTTACTCTGGTGTCCACAAAAATTTCTGGTGCTAAAAACACTTCACCAAAATTAGAACCAAAGAAAATATTGATTAATTCAGTTCTAGTCAATCAAATGCTTGGATTGAATCTGACCAATTCTCAGATTATTTCTTCTCTTAAAAAGTCAAGATTGGATGCTGCTTTAAAAGGAAAAAATATTGTTTGCGGTATTCCTCCATACCGCTTTGATATATTTGGTCCAATGGATTTAGTTGAAGAAGTTACCCTAGGTTATGGAATACAAAATTTAGAGCCTATTTTGTCTCCGTCTCAAACTTTAGGACAAACAAATTCAATATCGATAAAACTAAAATCACTTGATCTGATAATGATTGGACTTGGATATACTGAAGCACTCAATTCAAGCTTGACAAGTAAAAGAGTTCTCTATGAGATGACAAATAGAGAACCAATGAATATGATCTCAGTGTTGGACTCAAAAAGTCAAGAACATACAATTTTACGAGATTCTATTCTTCCAGGATTAATGGAAAATCTCTCCAGAAACATTCACACATCTTATCCTCAGAAATTATTTGAGACAGGGACTATTTTTTCTCAAGGAAATCCAGTTAATGAAACAACTAGTTTTGCAGGAATCAGTGCACATCAGGATGCAGCTTTTACTGAGATTAAATCCATTTTACAGTCTGCGTTAAAAACTGGATTTGATCTAGACATTGAAACAAAAACCTTTTCACATCCAATTTTTGAGGAAGGAAGAACAGCTTCAATTTCAGTCCATGGTAAGACAATTGGAATTATGGGAGAAATTAATTCAAAAACAATTGAAAACTACAAGATACGTGTTCCTGTAGTGGGATTTGAGATTTCTCTTTCCGGATTAATATTTGACTTTTGATAATTTTGTATTGAAATCTCTTATTGTGTCTCTTCTATATTTGCCAGTTCTCTTTTTTAATTATGCTCATGGTGCAAATTCCTTTAGAATTTGTGCTTAGTGACTTTGATTCTTTAGATATTGTAGATCAATGGTTTTTAGCATAGCTAAATCTATACTTAAACGCCCAAGAGCAGGCACACAGACGGATTAGGATGATGTCGATCGTATTGATACCAATGATTTCTAATTCACCCAGGTGTGCTACAAGATGGGCAACCCCGGTTAGAAAACCCAAGGAGGTTTAGGCTAAAATTACCAATGATCTTGCGCGAGTCAGAACCGGGGAACATTTACAAATTTTCAAAAACATAAAACATCCCACAATGATATGAACCATGAAAATGGTAAACTATTGGTTAGCCAAACAAGAACCAGACGGACCTAGAGGATACAATTTTGAAACTCTAAAAAAAGATAAAAAAACAATTTGGGATGGAGTTCATAATAATCTAGCACTAAAACATATGCGAGAAATGAAAGATGGCGATCTTGTTTTATTTTATCATACTGGTGATGAGAGACAAGCAGTTGGTATTATGGAAATAGTTTCAGAACCATATCCTAATCCAAAAGAAGACAATAAACGATTCATTGTAGTTGATGTCAAATATAAAAAATCATTAAAACGACCAGTAACTTTAGATGAGATAAAAAAACAGAAAATATTTCAAAATTGGGAACTTATTCGTATTTCTAGATTATCTGTAATGCCTGTCCCAAAGCATATTTGGGATACTATTATTGATATTTCTCAAAACTAAATTCGGCATAATCGGTTTATTGATATAGTCGATTCATTTAATGAATACATGGCAACAGCTTATGTTTTAATAAACTGTGAACTAGGTTCCGAAGAAGCTATCATACAGCAACTCAAGGGTCTAGATGGTGTGAAGGAAGTTCATGGTACTTTCGGAGCATATGATATCTTGGCCAAGATTGAGTCTGATACTGTTGAAAAACTTAGAGAAACAATTACTTGGAAAATCAGAAAAATTGAGAAGATTCGATCTACACTAACCCTCATGGGTATAGAAGGCCAATCATAAACACTCTTTTTTCTTATCATGATTTTACATTTTATTTTTGTTGTAAAAGAAGAAGATCGTGAAAAACGTAAACTAGAATTTGATTATGTACAACAAATGGCAAATTTTTACAAAGTTTGGATCAAAGAAAAATTTGGTAGAGACTTTGAAATTCAATGTGATGAATTAATTACAAAACCAAGAAGTCTATTTCAAAAATTAGATACACATACACTCCTTAAAGATCACGAGCAAAGAGGAACCCAAATTTACCATTTCTATCTTTGTCATTTTAAACCGCTTTGGACTGACTGCACA
>SCUP01000135.1 GCA_004297665.1 Nitrosarchaeum sp.
CTATCTGTGATGAAAATGTCTATTGATTTGATAAAACAACATCCCGCAGATGCAAAAATCTCTGATAGTATCATCACTAAAAGACTAGATTTAATAGAAAAAAGCATTGATAGAATATCTCATCAAGTAGATGATGTGTTAGATTATGTTCGAAATTCACCGCTAAAATTAAGTACAATATCACTTAGAACAATAATTTTAGGATCAATTGATAAGGTTAATGTCCCACATGATGTCACAATCACCGTTTCTGATTCAGATGCTATTCTCAGTTGTGACTCCATAAAGCTTGATGCTGTTTTTATCAATCTTATTGTAAATGCAATTCAGGCAATACCTCAAGGAGGTACCATTGAAATTCAGATCAGGTCAAACAATGATGAAGTTATTATTGACTTTATAGATTCTGGTGTAGGCATTCCGCAAGAATTCATGGATAAAATATTTGAACCACTATTTACTACCAAGCAAAAAGGAACTGGATTAGGTTTGGCCAGCTGCAAAAATATTATAGAACAACACAATGGAAAAATTTCAGTTAAAAATAATCCTACTACATTCACAATTACCTTGCCAAAAATACCTGAACTACCTAAATCTATTTCACAATGAAATTGATTTTCTAAAGTTTTCTTAGTAGAGTAAATCTACTTTTATCTGGTTCTATCTCTTCATGCATATCTACATTACTTATAATTCTGACTTTATAGTCTAGCCATCTTTTTTGCATATTTCGGAATTTTGAACTATCATTGATTTGTTTTTCTGCTTCATCATATCTCTCACAATTCATAATGTATTTTCCTGCAACTCTATACATTTCAGAAATGCCTTTTTCTAAAACATCATCCTCTAGATAATTTAAAAGTTGATGAGTAAAAACAAAATCAATTGAAGAATCATCAAAAGGCAAATCTGTAATTGAAGATTTTTGAAAATTAAATTTGGAAAGTTTTTCTTTTGCGATATTTAGTGCTGTGTCATTTAAATCTACACCGTGAACCTCAAATGTTTCTGGAAATAGCTTCAAATCAATCCCAGTACCACATCCTATTTCTAATACACTTGTACAACGTAATGAAACAGCCAAATCCCTGACAAATTTTGCAAATTCCTCATTGAATTTAGATTCATTTTCAATTGCATATTTGTCCCAAAATTTCTTATCGTAATTCATAAAATATTTTCATATGTCTTGTATTTGATATTAATTGTTTAATGCTTGCACTTACAGGGAACAAGTTTTGTGTCAAATGTGCAATCATGGGGACCATCTGATTTACCATCCATTGGTATCTCTTTCATACAATCTTCATGGCGACCTTTTCTACAAAACCAACAAATCTCTTGTGTATTTCCAGTGGCACAATATTCCATACTTCTATTCCTGTATTTGTGGGTAAAAAGCTTCTTGGAAAATTAGATAAAAGTCAACCATGGCAAGAACCTTTCATCTTTTCCCATTGTAACATCTGAAAATGACTTTTGTAATGCTTTTGTAATTTTTCCCATTTTTGCATTTCCTATTACTACTTTATCAATTTGCGTAACTGATTTTACCTCTGCAGCTGTTCCTGTCATAAATATTTCATCTGCACAATACAAGTCATCTCTTTCAAGATCTCTTTCTATTACAAATCCACCATTTTCTTCAATGATTTGGATTACACTATCTCTTGTAATTCCTTCTAGTCCTCCTGCTGAAAGTGGAGGCGTTTGAATAATGTCATCTTTTATGACAAAAATATTCTCTGCACTGCCTTCGGAAATTTTTCCATGCAAATTTAACATTATTGCCTCATCATATCCATTCTCAAGTGCTTCTACTCTTGCCAGTGCAGCATTTGCATAGTTTGATGCTGCTTTTGCTTGCGTTGGTTGCGATCTAGAATCTATCTTTAACCAACTTGAAACCTTACATTTTGCACCAGAGAATTTTCCTGCTTTTCCTTCCCCCATACTCCACTCCCAACAAGCAATTGACACATCAACTTTGTTTGGAGTTGGTGTAAGACCCATTGTACCATAACCATAGTATGCCAGTGGTCTAATGTAACATTCTTTTAAGCCGCTAGCCTTTACAGTTTTAATAATCGCATCTGAGATCTCTTTTTTAGAAAATTGCATTTTCATAGAGTATAGTTTTGCTGAATTGAAGAGTCTATCAACATGTTCTGCAAGTCGAAAAATCGCTGAGCCATTAGGAGTATCATAACATCTAATCCCTTCAAAGATTGATGTTGAATAATGCAAGGCATGAGTAAGTACATGTACTTTGGCATCTCTGAATGGAACTAATTTCCCATTCATCCAAATTTTGCCAATTTCTTTCATAGGAGAGGGAAAATACTCTACTAATTTAAAGAATTATCTTTAGAATGGAATTTTATGGCAAATCTGGAAACTACATATTTGACCAAGCATGTTTTTTAGCATGGAATGGATTTCGGGTTTTACCGCAATTGCACTTTTAATAGTTGGTTTGGTTGGTCAAGCCTTTGAAATGAAAAAGATTAGACTTGCTCAAGATGAACTAGCCTCAGCTAATATTTTTCTAAACAAGAAAAACTTCAAGTGGTACGCAATAATCGGCGTAGGCATGATTCTTTGGTATGCAGCTGAGCGTAGCTAAACTGATCTATATAGATCAGCTCTAAATACTAGAAAATCTAACTATACTTAACGCGTGTTTTTGGGTAACGCCGGACTAAGTCTAGATAACGGTCCATGAACAAACCCTTAATG
>SCUP01000136.1 GCA_004297665.1 Nitrosarchaeum sp.
GATTTTTTAAGGTCAGAATTTTCAGAAATTTTAGAATGCATATTTTTGACTTTATTGATGGAATCCTCAGCAGACAAGATTAACTCAGAGATTTCATCATCAATGCATTCTATTGATTGAGCGGAATCGGTGATAATCGAAACAAAATGTTGTAAAATTAGACGTGTCTCTTTTTTATCCTCGTATTTGAAGAGCATGAAATTAGCCAATCCCACAATTTTATTTATGTCCTGTAATTCCTCCAAAGTTAATTTATCAATTTTAACATCTGGAGCATTAGATGCAGAGAGTTTTTTTTCAATTTTTGCAGATAATGATTGAAGATGGTCTATATCGGTTGCAAAACCACGTTTGGAGTTAATAAAATTCAAGTATTGCATGCTTTAGAAAAATCAAGATTAGGGTACTGCTTACTTATTTTAGAGTCTACCATCAATTTTACTTCATTTAGTACTAATGATGATTCAGCATTAGATTGGTTAAAATCAAATCTAGCCTCAGTAAGAATAGCAGAATCCAAGATAATACTGCCTAAATGCACGGATAATTCAGAAAGATTTTGACTACATGCAGGAAGTAAGCTAAAAAGCTGAGCACTCACAGTCCTTATCATAGGAATTGTCAAAGGCAAAAGTTCAGGGATACTGTTTATCCCAGAGATAGAATTCATCCTCTTTTGGATTTGAGAGAGAATTTCTAATGAAAAGACAATGGTTCTCTCAAAATCAAGTGCTTTGACATAAGTATGATCATCATCATCTAGTTCTAAGAAATTACGGTTTAATTTTTTCAGTTCAGTTTTTTTTGTTTTTAAAATATCCACAATACTGTGTAGTAAATTATTTGAATATTCGAGTCTTGGAACAATAGTGACAGTTTGAGATACGTTTACACACTCTGTTTGAGCCAAATTTGAATTACACATCATAGCAATTCATCAACAGAGATTGGATATTTCAGGACAGTGTCACAATTTTATCAGTAACTGCAGTAACACCTCACTAGGGTTACAATTTTAAATTTTTTTGAGTATTTGTGTAAAGGAATTTAGCTCTCAGTGTTACCTAATCATGTGTGAATTAGAATCATGGTAAATGAACATGCACTAACTGTTAGTCTTGAAGAATTTGGCTTGAGCAAATATGAGGCTCAGGCATATGTTGCCCTTATATCAAAAGGGACAATATCTGCAGGCGAACTTGCATATTATTCAGATCTTCCAAGAACCAAAATATATCCCACGTTATTAAAGCTGGAAAACAAGAAATTAGCAATAATTTCAAAAAGCAAGCCAATCATGTGCACAGCAATTGCACCTGAAGATGCATTTGATTCAATTATTCATGAGCAGATTAACAAAGTAAATGCAATGAATACATTGGTTTCAAATCTAAAAAAAGCAAGTGAAGAAAGCAGAAAGTCTAGAGGTTCGGAAGAAAAAAGATATTTTCATGTTAGTGCAAATAATATTCTAGAACAGCTAAGAACAATGATTGAATGTTCAAAATCTTCAATCAATATCATGGCAGATCAGTGGGGATTGGGATTATTAGAAGAATGTAAAGAGCAACTACTATCAGTACTTCGTAGGAATTTAGAAGTAAGATTATTGTTGCCATCAACACAGATTTGCTCAGAATCATACAGAGCAATTCCAAATGAGGTAAAAATCAGAATCTCAGATACGATACAAAATTGTTTTGTTTTTGATGAGACAGAAGTATTGATGATAAACAATGAAAACGGTAAGGGAGCGATATTCTCATCAACAGATGTGTTAGGAGTAAATCAGAATAGCATGTTTGCAGATATTTGGAGAAATTCAATTAAAACAGAATCCCTTGCAGATATGACAAAAAATGAGGCTCAAGAAGTTTACAAAATTATTCACGTCATTAATGAAAATGGATTATCACACATTCTAAATTCAACAATGATTTCAAAAAAACCTGAATTTGATATGCTCAAATTACTTGAAAGAAATGGAATTAATTTAAAATGTAAATCACTTGATGAAATAATTGAGATCATGGATGCAGTACTGCAAATCATGTGCTCTGGTCATGTGAATTTTGATGCCAACACTAAAAACATAACAATAGAATCAAAATTAAATAGTGGTCATTCATTGCCATGGGCATCTATTTTGGATGGATGCCTACAAAAACAAGGATACAAAACAAGAACAATATATCAGAATAATTCAAGTAAAGGCGAAAAAGTCCTCATTAAAATAAGTAAAAACTAAAATCAGATAACAGGAATTCACAGTTGTGATTGAAGAAAAAATAAAATCAATTGGAATTAAACTACTAAATCCTCCAAGTCCTGCTGGATCTTATATTCCAGTAGTAAAATCAGGCAATTTACTATATGTTTCAGGCCAAATCCCAATGGAAGATGGGAAAGTAGTATTTACAGGAAAAGTTTCAGATGCAAATATTGAAACTGCACAAAAATCAGCAAGGATTTGTGCAATTAACATACTTGCTCAACTCAAAAAAGAATTGGGAGATTTAGAAAAGATTTCCAGAATTGTCAGATTGTCAGGATTTGTAAATTCAGGACCAGAATTTACACAGCAACCAAAAGTAATCAATGCTGCTTCAGATTTGTTTTATGAGGTATTTGGAGAGTGTGGAAAACACTCTAGAATTGCAGTCGGTGTATCAAGTTTGCCGTTAAATTCAATGACAGAAATTGATGCCATAGTAGAAATAAAATAATGAAAATTCCAGTTTTGAAATTTAGTTTAATTTTTTATTGAATTCTTTAAGGAATGTTTGAATTTTTGGTTTTGGGATAACAGCTCCGCATGCTTTATCATGTCCACCACCAGAACCACCAAGTTCAGTTGCAAGGACATTAACAATTTTGCCCAAGTGAATTTTGCAAGATTTTGATCCTCTGACAGATACTGCATAGATACCATGATCAACTCTTTCTTTGTATGCAACGCCGACATCTTTTCCAGACAATCCTAAAACAAAATTAACTGCGCCACTTGCTCCAGAGTCCATAATTTCCATATATCCAATATTTTTCATTGTTTTCATTCCTTTTTTGACTTTGGCAATTATTAGCGCTAGTTTTTCAACTTGGATTTGTGCAAATTCAAATGTATTTGGAATCTCGTGTGGGAATTTTGAATCGGCTAATTCTTCTACTAAATATAATAAATAATCAGGATCTTTTTGGTGTCCAACTATATTGTAAGTAAGAACAGTTGCATTAATCAAAGTAAATTGTCTATCATAGATTTGCAGTAATTTAGAGCCAATTGGTCTATCCTCCATATAATCAGTAATAGCAGCACATGCAGCAATGAATGGAGCTTGATCAGAGAGTTTTGATTTGAATGCATTATAGACCTGAACAGTGGTACATTCATTGATATCATGAATCATTTTTACTTTAATTTTTTCTAATTCTTTGGCAATTTTTGGATCAATATCATGATGATCAATGTACGTTACTGCAACATGGTTCTTTTTTAAAATTCTCAAGAGGTCAACAAATTCATCTTGGTTCTTTTTACTAAGACCCAAATCGCAAATATATAATGATTTTAATTTTTCATCTGCACAAACTTTCTGGATAGCCTCCATCTGTCCTGGATAATCAACCAATACAGAATCACCACCAAACGCCTGTCTGATCAAAGCAGCGGAACTTATACCGTCAGCATCTTCTTTGTGTGAAATACAAACAATTTTAGTTCTTTGTTGTTGGGCGGTCTTTGGTTTTGTTATGGTTTTTTTCTTAACAGTCTTTGTTGTCTTTATTTTAGATGCGACCATTATTGTCGATTCACTTGCATACCCTCATTTAAATCAAGAATGAGTTATTGTTTTGATTCTTGAGATTCTTGTTTTATGCTTTGATTTGCCAAAGATGTAGAATTTACAAATGCATCATAAAACGACAATCCATTCATCTGAGTTTGAATATCAATTTCTTGAATTTTGCGTAACTCGTCTCCAGATGCAGTTAAGACTAGATTATCAAGTTTCTCTAAAAGTTTTCGTTCAGCTGGAGTCATTTAATTTTTAATTAAAAATAATCATTTATGAGCCAGAGTTGACATATTAGACTAATTACTAAACTTCATAGACATGATTTCTTGCGAAAATATAATAAAAGATTTCTCAAAGGATGTGCGTGGAGACAAAAAATACAGGCTTGCGTGGGATTCAGGTTGCAGATACAAGAATCTCAAATATTGATGGAGAAAAAGGCAAGCTGATTTATCGTGGCTATGATATCTTAGAACTTACAAAAAAATCAAACTATGAAGAAACAGCATATTTGTTATTACATGATGAATTACCAACCAAAGAACAACTATCAGAATTCAAATCCAAACTAAATGAGGCAAGATGGATTCCCAAAAGAATGCAAATCAACATGGGAAATTGGAGAAAAGATGCTGACCCAATGGACATGCTACAAGCATTTGTTGCAGCACTGGCAGGATATTATGATGAAGAATTTGCAACCAAAGAAGCAAGTTATGATAAAGCAATTAACCTAATTGCCAAAGTACCTACAATAATTGCAAGTTGGCAAAGAGTCAGAGATGGATTAGAAATAGTAGATCCTGATCCAAATTTAGATCATGCAGCAAATTTTCTTTACATGATGTTTGGAGAAAAACCAGATAAAGAAATTGAAAAGATTTTTGATACATGTTTAATTCTTCATGCAGAACATACATTTAACGCATCTACATTTGTTGCAAGACAAGTGGCATCAACTAGAGCACATATGTATTCAGCAACAAGTGCCGCAATTGGTGCATTAAGTGGAGAATTGCATGGTGGAGCAAACACAGAGGTAATGAAGATGCTTTTAGACATAGGCACAATAGAAAATGTGGTTCCATGGATTAAGGAAAAAATGAGCAAGGGTGAGAGAATTATGGGAATGGGCCATGCAGTGTATAAAACATATGATCCTAGGGCACAAGTGTTAAAAGAATTATCAAGAAAACTTGCCGCAAAAACAGGTGAGCCATGGTATGACATTACAGAAAAAGTAGAAACAACTACAATTGCAGAAATAAAAATGCAAAAAGGAAAAGAAATCTATCCAAATGTCGATTTGTATAGTGCTTCAATTTACTATATGCTAAAAATTCCAATGGATCTTAATACACCAATTTTTGCAATATCAAGGGTTGCAGGATGGGCAGCACACATAATTGAAGAAAAATTTGCAGAGGCTGCACCAAAGCCTGCATTGTACAGACCAGAAGCAGTCTATGTTGGAAAATATTGTGGACCAGAAGGTTGCGAATACAAAGGTCTAGACTTGAGAAAATAATTTTTAATTTCTTGTGTTAAGCCACTCTTTAGCTTTAGAGTTTACATCATGTTTGTACAATACTTCAAAAACCATATCATAAAATGTGATGCCTTTTTTTTGTGCTTGATCATCAAGCCAACGAATGCCATCAGCCAATTCAGGATCATATTCTGAAAATTCTACTAGTTCATCGACCATTTTTGAAAAGAATGTATGCGACTCGAGCATATGTTGCTCTTTGAATCTTTGATCATAAGGGCGGGATTCAAAATATATAGACAAAAAACCGCTTTTTGGTTGACAATTGGAGCATGTTTTATTTTTTGATGGAAATACAAAGAGAATATCTTGGGTAATTCAAACAAACAATTCAGTCATAGAGCAAAAAAGAGAACATGCTGAAATTTACTTGGATAAAGTAACAAATCAACAATCAAAATACATCGGATTACATGTTGGTTTGTTTTGGGGCATTGGCATGTTTATCATAAAAAATCAAGACATTGTAAAAGTAGCAATAGATGATAACTCAATATTTGAGCATCTACCAACAAATCAAAAAAGTCATGATGAATTTATTGAAAAAAGAACATATTTTATCAGACAGTTAATTGAACAAAGAAAATTAAAAGTTCATTATGAGTTGATAACTGTCGATAAAAATTTGGCTGCTAAAAAAATATAATGCAAAGGCGCTTAAGACCAAAAACGGGAGTTACTTGGTGACAGCTCCGATGCATTTTGTGATTGTACTAGAAAAATGAATCATAAAAGAAAGAGGTGTTCAACATGATTGACTATAGTTAAAATCAATTAAAGCGATCATATGAGATTTACAACAGTTTTTTTAGATTTGTGTAAATTTTTGAAGAAAATCA
>SCUP01000371.1 GCA_004297665.1 Nitrosarchaeum sp.
CTCGTTTACAATATTTTTGATTCCTATTTCTTTTGCTGTATCAAACAGCGGTTTTTTTAATCCAAGACCTAACTGTGAAGCCTTTTCAATTTCTTCAATATCGCTGGCTTTGTTTGTAACAAGCCAAGCTGCATTGTTTAAGATATTTGCAACAAGTTGAATTGGGTTACATTTATCTGCCAACTCTTCTGATAATGGAACACGTTCATATTTTTCATCTGAATATTTGTAAAACCCTTCTCCTGATTTTTGCCCAAGTTTTTTTGCATTAAACATTTTTTCAATTGTTGGATGTGGAAAAATTACTTTTTTATCACGTAAGTGCATCTCTATTGTTGCCTTGTGTATTACATCCATTCCTGTAAAATCAGCTAGCTCAAAAATTCCCATTGGGAACCCAAGTTTGAATTTCACTGCAGAATCAATTTCAGTCATTGTTGCACCAGTTCTGTCCATCATGTAACATGCTTCATGGACCATTGGAATGAATAATCTGTTAATGATGAATCCTGGAACGTCTCTTCTGCATAGGACTGATTCTTTTTTTACTGATTTTACATATTCTTGAGTTAAATCAACTATCTCTTGTGATGTTTTCTCTCCAGGGATCACTTCTACTAGTTTCATTAGTTGTGGCGGATTGAAAAAATGAATACCAATAAATTTTTCTGGACGTGATGTTGTATTTGCAATCTCTGTAATTGGCAATGTGCTTGTATTTGATGCAAAAATAACGTCTTTACCTGCAACTGCATCTAATTCAGCATAAACTTTTTTCTTTAACTCCATAATTTCTGGAACCACCTCAATTACAAGTTGCGCGTCTTTTACAGCATCTGCAAGATTGACTATTGGTGTGATTCTTGAATAAATTGAGTTTGCTTCTTGTTGTGAAATTTTTCCTTTAGTTACCAATTTATCTAAACTCCATTTTATTTTCTCCATTGCCTTATCTAAAAATCCCTGCTCAATATCTCTGAGAACCACGTTGTATCCTGCAGTGGCTGAAACTTGTGCAATGCCATGTCCCATTATGCCAGACCCTAGTACTGTGATGTTTTTTAGATTCATCAAATTTTCAAAAACCTCGTATCCTTTATAATGTATTTCAAAAATTTACTAAATTATGGGTCTATTCAAACGAAAAGACAAAGACAATGAAACCAAATGTAGTGTATGTGGTTTGGAATTACATGACTCAGAACGCCTCAAAAGACACACAAAAAAGGCACACGGAAATATACCTGAAAAGAAACTAGATCCAAATTCCGGTTCAGGCGGTACGTGGTAACTGAAATTCAATCAGAAAATAATA
>SCUP01000137.1 GCA_004297665.1 Nitrosarchaeum sp.
CTCTACTTATATACCACTTAGTTCCTACTATTACCAATGAGCGGTAATTATAACCAATTTAATCCTTCAGAAATGTTCAAAGATTGGATTCAAAAAAATGGTCGTGCACAAGCTGAATTTATGAAAAACTTTGGCTTGTTGATGACAAACCAAAATACTCAAACATTCAATCCTTTAGAAACTCTGAGAGAAGTATCTGATAATACAAGAAATGCTCAATCTGATTTAATGAAGAACATGTCTTCAATGCAAAATAAAAGCATGGAAACAATGTTTCAGATTGGTCAAATGCTCCCATCTTTTATGAATTGGGGCGCTTACAAAACAACTGTTAGTAGTAATGGCAGAATTTCTATTCCAGAGGCAGAACGTAATGCACTTGGATTAGGAGAAGGCGACTTGGTTCAAGTTATAGTACTTCCAATCGCAAAAAAATCAAAAAATAAGGAGGTGAAACAATGAGTAAAAACGAACAGACACCAGAAACTAAAGATATGTTTTCAGTTTATCAGGAAAACGTAGACAAAATATTCTCTGGTATTAGACATTCAGTACCACAGTATCATCAGTCAATTACTAACGTTCAGCAAGAATACCTACAAGCATATGAAAATATTGTTGATTCTACAATCACACTACAAAAAGAATATGCAAAGAAAGCAGGTATTGCAACTAACATTCCACAAACAACACTAAAAGTAATTCATGATACTACAGAAGAATTTGTTAAAGCAACTTCAATACAGAACCAAATAACACTTGCAACAATTGATGCAACACAACAAAACATCAAAACATTCAATGACAATGCAAAATCATTTGCTGATCTAAACAGAAATATTCTACAATCCTGGATCTCCGCATTCACCACAAAGAACAACTAGTGGTAAAATTTTATTTTTTAATTTTTTATTTTATGATCTTTCTGCAAGCCATTTTCCTAACTCTGGGAGTACTTTGTTTTGAGATAACGAGCTAGCAATCATGCCTACGTGGCCTGTTGGATACATCTTTAATGTTTTATCTTCGCTTCCAACTGCATAATGAAGAGGCATACTACATTCTGGTGATACCAGATGATCTCCGACTGCAACTTGTGTAAATAATGGCATGTCTATTTTTTTCAAATCTATGTGACTCCCACCAACATACATTTTATTTTGAATTAGCAAGTTGTCTTGATAGATGTCTTTGATCCATTGTCTGAAAAGTTCACCTGGTATTGGCGGTGTATCTCCTAGCCATTTTTCTACTCTTAGGAAATTATCTACAAATTTTTTATTCTCAATGTTTTTGAAAAAATTTACGTATTTTTCAATTCCTTGCTCAAATGGTTTTAGTACTGAAAAGCAGTAATACATGAATTCAGGAGGCATGTTTCCTATGATTTCTACCATTTTATCTACATCCATGTGCTTGGCCAGATTACTAATTACTGTAGTATCTCGCCATCCGTCAATTACCGGTGCTGTTGCAATATAGTTTTTCACACTTTCTGGATGTAGTGATGTG
Organism: Nitrosarchaeum sp.; assembly: GCA_004297665.1. GTDB lineage: Archaea > Thermoproteota > Nitrososphaeria > Nitrososphaerales > Nitrosopumilaceae > Nitrosarchaeum. Next base: position 1,513 of record SCUP01000137.1, read on the forward strand.
TATGCTGTTGCTATTGTAGCTCCAGTACAATATCCTTGCAATGATATTTTTTCTGTAGCTGTTTCATCTTTGATAAATTCCACACTACTATCTAAATATCCATTAACATAATCATCAAAATCCAAGTACTTGTCCATACTTGTTGGAGTCCCCCAATCCAGCATGTACACATCAAATCCCTGTAGTAGTAAATTTCTAACCCAACTTTTTTCTGGTTGTATATCTAAAATATGATATCTGTTAATTAATGCATATGAAATCAATAATGGTGTTTTGTATTGTTTTTCTGTAAGTGATCTGTAATGTAATAATCTTGTTTTGTCTATTTCCTGTACTATATCGTGTGGGGTTACCTCTAGACTGATTTCGTCTGGGGCTGAAACTAATTTAGGTGCATCCATAATGTTTTTGCCAAACTTTATCAAATCCTCCATGATTTTAGGGTCAAATTTTGATTCACTTTTCATTTTTTATATTACCTTCACTTTTTGTATCTTTTTTCTTTTTTAATTCAATTTCTAATTTTGTCACTCTTTTTTTCAGAGCATGTATCTCTTTGTATACCTCATCGATTTCTTCTTTGCTTGGCAAGTTTGCTGACTGTAAAATCACGTTTGAAATATTATTCCAATGTTTTGTAAGTTCAAGCTCTTTTGAGACTAGCTTTCCATAATTCTCTCCAAACTTTTCTGAATCAAATAATTCTGTATAATCATTATCGAAAATATCTATCCATATTCTCTTAAATGACTCCATCTGTTCTGTGTCATGTGGTACATCTGGCGCTTTCAGATTGACTTTCTTTTGTGCTTCACTCCAAGTTTCTGATAGTTGCTTATAGTATTCTGTTACAAGTTTGTTAAACTCCATTAGATTTTCATTAATCTGAATTAACTCTGTTGAGATTTTCTTTGAATTTGAAGCAAATGCACGCATAGGACCTATTGATGTCAATGCCTGCGGTTTGCTTGCCATTAGATGGATAATGTCTGTCCAGAACAAGGAAAGATGTTTGTAGTAGTCTGTGATATCTTTTGGAGATTGTGATTCCACGGCTTACTATTACTATAGATCTCAATAAATAGATCGCTTGTTTAATTAGACAAATGGCTGATGTTGAAGAGCTAGAAAAAATATGCCAAAAAATTACAAATCTAGACCCTAAGATGAGATCTTGTCGAATTATCAATAGCCGTGGGCATCTTGTTGCAGGTGGTATGAAAAAGGGACTGCTGGCATTGGAAGCACAAAAACAAGATGAAATGATGTTCATGGAACTTGCGCTTAGAGTTCGTATGAGGCATGAATTTGATAAGGAATTTGGTGAAGTTCATTTTTCCATGTCTTATAGAGATAAGGTAATTGTGATGAGCTTTCCTTTGGCAAATGATGATGTTTTGCTAGTGTCTTCTGAAAAAGAAGCAGATTTTAGTAAAATTGCTTTTAAAATTCTTAAACTTATTACGCCACTCAAAAAATCTGTTCTTGGCACTTTTTGATTTATGCAACTCAATTCTGATAAAGTGGATTAATTATGAAAACTGATTCTCAAAATGTAACATGGCCTGACATTGAAAGACTGGCTAAATTACTTTCCAAAAAAATTTCCGTACTATCGAAAGACTTCTCAAGTATTTCTACAATTAGTCGTGGAGGGCTAGTTCCAGCAAGACTATTGGCTGATCATATGGGAATAGACACAATACTTGTCGATAAAAACAAAATTCCTCCTGATTCTCTTTTTGTTGATGACATTTACGATTCTGGTGATACGTTTAAAAAAATAATTCCAAAAGTAACTGATCCTTCAAATTTTGTGTATGCCACATTATTTGCAAGACAAGGCAAAAAATATCCAAAACAACTAGTATATGCTCAAAAAACAAAAGGCAATGAATACATTGTATATCCATGGGATAAAATGGAATATCGTCGACTCAAAGATTTTGCATTGTGATTTTTAAAACTACATAACCCGTTTAATTTTTTAATGTACTTACATACATTGGGGGTATTTTCCCTCATGTCTGTCTTTATAATCTTTAATCAAATCATTTGTGATTTGCTCATAAGATACAGTCTGCATGTATCTTACTCTTGTAGCTTTTGAGATACATGGATCTTTTTCTTTATCTTGAATGCTTGTTTTGATATTTTCAGAACATCCAATGAATAAAATTTTCATAGACGCATGCATCATATAGACTCCTGCAGTTTGTGGTATTTTTGAAATCGTTTCTTTATTAAAGTCTAGCCAATCTGACCATGCATTTTCATTGTTTGGCATTTTTCTTACACTAGTTTTGCATCATTTTTCTCAAACCTGCACATCTGTTTCTAATTGTTACCTCTGTAACTCCAGATGCAATTGAGATATCTTTTTGTGATTTTATTTCACCTGTACTAATACATGCCAAATATAATGCCGCTGCTGCTATTCCCATAGGATCTTTTCCTGCAACCATCCCTATTTTTTTTGCTTGTTCTAGTATTGCAACTGCTTTTCTTTTGCTTTTTTCGCTTAGTTCTGCAATACTTGCAATTCTTGATACTCCTTTTACGGGATCTACTACTGGCATTTTTAATTCCAGTTCTCTAAAAATTAATCTATAGCATCTTGCAACGTCTTTTCTTCTAATATTGATGCCTTTGGCAACATCATCCAAAGTTCTAGGAGTCTCCGTATTTCTACATGAAGCATAAAGACATGCTGCAACTAGGCCTTGAATAGAGCGACCTCTTACTAGTTTTTTCTCCATGGCTTTTCGGTAAATATATGCAGCTTTTTCAACTACTGCATCTGTTAGTGCTAGTTTGTCTTTTAATTTGTCCATTTCATTTAGTGCTTGTCTTAGATTTCTATCTGCAGAAGAATGTGCCTGTGTTCTGCTGTCCCATGTTCTTAATCTCTCAATTGAACTCTTCATTGATGATGTGAGTGG
>SCUP01000138.1 GCA_004297665.1 Nitrosarchaeum sp.
CCTATCATTTTTTGTATTGCTTCATCATACACTGATAATGTTTTACACTTTGGGCAAAACCAACCCCGACCTTTTATAAAACTACAGCATTCAATTATTATGTTAAATCCACATGCAGGACACTTGTCTGGCTCTTTATGAATATATTTTACAAATTCAAAAACTATGCGCTCTACACTCATGATACTGAATCAAAACCACTGATTTTTTAAATTATGTGTTGATTTGCTTCAGACGTATGGATCAAGAATGTAACTCTCTCTCCAGAAGGCTTTATCAGGCGTGCAAAGCCCAATTGTTTTAATTTGCTATGAAAGCATTATACAAAAAGGAAACACTACAGGATCCAGAATCTGAAAATAACACATATTCAAATTTTACATTAAAACGTGATACAGAGTTTTGCTGTGAAAAATTCAAAAGCTATTGTAAAAAATTTACAGTCTGGAATTATGAATATGGCAAATTTTCTATAGTGGACCAAATCACATATGATGGGCATTCAGTACAATCTATTGATTTTTGCCCTTTTTGCGGGGAAAAAATAGATTATGAAGATGAAAATACACAGAAAGTAAAGAAAAAGAAATCTAAAACATTCTAAGTGCTAGTAAATATTGTAAAACTAGAAACCTTCTGGAGGTTTTTGAACAAAGACATTGCAAACAAGTGCATCTGTTTTGATATCTCTGTATTGTACATTACATGACACAAACTTTCCTTTCAGTGCCATCTCTAGGTCTGTCTGCGTTGTTTCTTGATATTGCGGCTCATCAGGATTGTCAATTTTGGCAATTATTATGCGCTCTTTTCTTGCATATTCTTCTTTGTTGTCTTTGCGAAAATGAGTAACTAGAAGCTCAAATGTATTATTTGACAGACAACCAATTACTGGTCCTCCTATTCCGTCTCCCATTAAGTTGTAAATTTTTTTGCAATATAATTACTTGATGGCTATGCTAAGTGTAAATTCTGGTACCAAGTTTTTTTGTTTTGCCATTTCAAAAAATCTTCTTATTGACTCTTCTCCTTTCTCTCCCATGTTTATCGTAATTTTATTGACATACATTTTTACAAATTTTTCAATCAACTCTCTTGGTTTTCCTCTGCTGTACTGCATTGCATAATCTATTGCATCATCTAGATTATTCAATCCATATTCAATTGATGCTTGCAAATACTGATCAAATTTATGAATTGTATCCATTCCTAGACTGGTCTTCATGACATTGATTCCAAGTGGAACTGGCAATCCATTTGTTTTTTCATCCCACCATTTACCAACATCTAAAATTTTGATATTTCCTTCTTGCTCATATGATAATTGAGTTTCATGAATGACCAATCCTGCATCTACTTTGCCATTTCTTACAGCTTCTGGAATGTCGCTAAAATTCATTTCAACATAATCAAACTTGCCTATCATTAATTGAAGCAACAAAAACGCAGATGTCATTTTACCTGGTATTGCAATTTTGCATTTTTTAATCTCATCAATTGTCATTTGTTTTTTTGCCGTAACTATTGGACC
>SCUP01000139.1 GCA_004297665.1 Nitrosarchaeum sp.
AATTGCTTGATTATGTTTTTTATACTTTCTAATCCTGAAAATCCCGTAATGTCTTTTAATTGAGAAATACAAGAATTTTCTGACTCATGGCAAATGATCCAGATTCCAAAAGACTTCTTTGGTTTGTTTTTGCAGGCTCGCGAGGAGGACTAAACCGTCTGAGAATCATATCAATCCTAAAGAAAACACCGCTTAACACAAATCAGCTAGCCAAGGAAATGGGTCTTGATTACAAGGCTATTCAGCATCACATTAAAGTTCTTGAAAAAAACAATATGGTCACAAAAGTTGGGGAAAAATACAGCATTATGTATTTTATATCTGCATTTTTGGAAGCAAACATGGAGTCGCTGGAAGAAATTGAAGGAAAACTGGATAAAAGTAAATAAAAGATCAGGAGATGCTCTCTCTAAATGGAATCTAACTCTCTAGTGTTATCTGTTGTTTCAATTGTCAATATGGTAGTCCTTGGTGTCTTGATTTGCATTTTTGGAAAAATGTATGCAAAGACAAGAGCACAGCTTCCATTAGGCATGATTGTTGTTGCAGGTATGTTGTTTCTTCATAATGTTATTGGAGCATTTGCATACTTTTCAATGGATCAAATTTTTTCGTATGAAATATTTCCATACATGTTAGGAGTAGGTATTGCAGAACTTGCAGGCTTGTTGATATTTCTAAAGATTACTTTGGACTAGTTTAATTGCAGTGGATAATTACTAATTTTATGTTCCAAAAATATCACAAATATTTTATGTTAAACAAAAACATGCTTGTTGCTTTTACAGCATCAATTATAATATCTGCAATTGTTGCTCATTTATTATCTGAGCAAGCAGATTATCTTAATACCACTTATACACTACTTGTCGATTATGTAGTTTATTTTTCTGTATTTGGCAGTTTGTATTATTTAGATAATAGAAAAAAATATTTGCTTGAATCTGATAAATCAAAACTAAAACATGATCTAATCAAGATTATAACTTCACTTGGAATAGCTGAAGTTGTTTATACTATACTAAGATGGTTCTTGCAATATTATTTTATAAACATAAACTATGATGCATATGTTGCTTCTATTACATCACAAATTATATCTACAATAATTTACTTGATAGTAGTTAATCTGAGTGTAAAAATGACGAGGTTGTATAAAGATGGGAATTAGTGTGTATGTAGATGGATCTGGTGGTCCTAATGGAGGATTTGGCTATTTTGTAAAAGAGACAGGCGAATCTTTTTATGAGAAAAAACCAGAAATCACAAACAATCAGGCCGAATACATGGCAATTATTGCTGTGCTGAAAAACTTGGATTATGAAGAGATTACAATTTTTAGCGATTCAAAAAATACAATCTCTCAGCTAAATCATGAATTTGCAATAAACAACGAGAAACTACGCGAGCTTGCACGTGAAGCATGGTCTCTATTTGGAAAATTTTCTAAAATTACTCTATTGTGGGTTCCACGCAAAGAAAATTTGGCAGGAAAGATGTTAGGAAGCTAAAAAACATAGATCGGAAATTTCCATGAATAACTTTATTATACAAAATCCTTAGTCCAAATTAACGTGGTCGAATCCGTTTTTCTCTCACCAAAATCTATAGCAATTATCGGTGCATCTGACAAACGAGGTAGTGTTGGGGCAACCATTACATCAAATATTATGAATGGCTTCAAAGGTACTGTTTTTCCTGTCAGTCCTACAAGACCAACCGTATTTTACAAAACAGCTTACAAAAGCGTCTTGGATATTCCAAAACCTGTTGATCTTGCGGTAATTGTAATTAACAATCTTTTGGTTGCAGATGTTTTAGAGGAATGTGGCAAGAAAAAAGTCAAGGGAGTAATTATCATCACTGCTGGATTCAAAGAAGTAGATGAAGAAGGAGCAAAAAGAGAACAGAAACTAAAAGACATTGCAAAAAAATACAAAATACAAATCATTGGTCCAAATTGTCTTGGTGTAATGAATCTTGATCCAAAAACAATGATGAACTCTACATTTCTTAAAGTCACTCCAAAGTCTGGCAAAATTGCACTAGTATCTCAAAGTGGTGCAATATGTGCAGCGCTAGTTGAAGATGCTAGTGCACAAGGAATTGGTTTTTCTGCAGTAATCAGTATGGGAAACAAAGCTGCAATGAGCGAAGTCGATATTCTAAAAATGTTAGCAGATCACAATCAAACCAAAGTAATTGTAATGTATCTTGAGGATATGGGCGACGGTCAGGAATTTCTCAAAGTTTGTAAAAATATTACTAAAAAACTTAAAAAACCAGTCCTTGTTCTAAAGTCTGGTCGCAGTCCTGAAGGCGCAAAAGCTGCAATGTCTCATACTGGTGCCTTGATGGGCTCTGATGAAATCTATGATGCTTTGCTAAAGCAATCAGGCGCAATTCGTGTTGATACAATGGAAGAACTCTTTGATTATGCAGTTGCGTTTTCAAAACAACCACTTCCTTCCGGCGGAGACCTTGTAATTGTGTCTAATGCTGG
>SCUP01000140.1 GCA_004297665.1 Nitrosarchaeum sp.
GTTATTGAAGAAATATGTTCTAAAATCAAACTTCCTTCAGTTGAAATTAGAGGAATTATGGAAATTACAAATAACAAATCAGATGGAGTTGAAATTATTAAAAAAGCACTTTTGGATGCGACAAAAAAAGATCCTACAATAGACATTACTTATTTAGGTGCACCAAAATATAGACTATCTATTACTGCAGAAGATTTCAAATCTGCTGAAAAAACACTAAAACCAATAATAGCGGAAATTCAAGAAAACATAGAAAAAAAGAAAGGTTCATTCAAGTTTACTAGAGAAGAATCTAAAAAAACTAGAGAGAACTAATATGAGATTTCAATTAAGAAAATGCCTAAATTGTAATCGCTATTCACTTAAGGAAAAATGTCCATTGTGTAATGAAGAAACAATTTCGGCACATCCAGCTAAATTTTCACCTGATGATAAATATATGAGATATAGACTGGCTGAGAGATATAATTAAAATATTAAATTAGTTAGTTGGAACAAAGTCTTTGTTTACTTCATAAATGAATACGCCTATAATGGGTTGACCTTTCTCTGCATCAAAACTTGGAGATGCGTGTACAAGTCTTAATGGGCCATCACTGTCAGAAGTATATTTGATGTCTTTTACATATATTGGAGTAAAGCCAGGTTGATATGTTGCAGATTGCTCATTAGTTTGGAAATTTATATATGCTAATGGAGTAAATGGGAACATTTTGCCTAACAAAGTATCATTCCAAAAATAATCAGTGCCAGTAATACCATCAGATTGTAAATATTGGGTTAGAGGCTCTTCTGCAATTCGTATAAACCACTGTTTTTTTGATTCATCTCCCCCACCTTGTAATACGTAAAGAGCTTGATCTTCATTGTCAACTGCTAATCTTTGACCTGAAACAAAAACTATTACATAATCAGCTTGCATGTCTCTTAACATTTGCCATCCTTCTTCTGGTGAATTCATTAGCATTTTTGCAAGATTTTCTATGGTATTGGTATGAATTGTGGAGTTATCTGCAATTGTTGCTCTTTGTCCCAATGTAGATATCCAATATCCATAATCCCACCAAGATGCTATGACAGCATCTTTAGGAGTATTGGTTTTTATCCATTCCATTGATTCTAGCCAATCATTTGTACTTACTGGATAAGCAGTACCACCATTAAGAATTGTGAGAGGGGTTTTTGCCGCTGTAACCCAATTACTATTTGATGGAAAAGAAATTGGGATAACTAGAAGAATTATTATTCCTACAAGAAATGAAAATTTGATAATTAAATTTTTGAATTTTTTACTTTCCGTGTTATTTTTTAAAATTTCTTTTACAAGTAAAGATAATCCTATAGATGACAATATTATCAAGGATAAAGATGCAAAGACTTCCAATCTTACAAATGCAGAGCTAACATATATTCCAATTAATCCAAAAATTAATGAAAACAAAATCATATCATTTTTAATAAAACTAGAATTTTTTATTTGATGATTTTTTACGATTAACCAAATTCCTAATCCTGCAAATATCATCAGAATGGAATGAAAGAAGAAGGATTGTTGAATTGTTGTACTGGCATGTTCTGCAACTGAATCTACTAAAGGAACAG
>SCUP01000141.1 GCA_004297665.1 Nitrosarchaeum sp.
TTATCAAAATTATTTGATCTTTGTGTGTTGGATTCATTTCCCAGTGCACATAGATCACACCCATCAATAGTTGGATTTCCATATGTTTTACCTGCATGTGCAGGAAGAATTGTTGAAAGAGAAGTCAGAAATTTAGATGAAATTATGACTGTGGCCAAGGCACCACATGTAATTGTGCTCGGAGGTTCCAAGGTTTCAGATAGATTAGAGGCAATTAGATTATTGATTCAAAATGGTCGTGCAGATCATGTGTTACTTACAGGGTTAATTGGAAATGTTTTCATGCGTGCACAAGGAAGAATAAGATACCCACTTGGAATAAAAAGAGAAGACGAAGTAGTAGCAAAAGCACATTCTCTAATTGGAGAGTATCCAGATGTGTTTTCCACCCCAGTAGACGTTGCAATTGACAAAGATGGTGGGAGAGTAGAGATGGATGTAAGAGAGCTTGAGATAGGAGACAAAATTTATGATCTAGGACCTAAAACAGTAGAACATTATTCAAAATTAATTGCCGGTGCAGGAACTGTTTTCATAAGTGGACCTGCAGGATTTTTTGAAAAAGAAAACTTTAGCTATGGAACAAAAGAATTACTAACTGCAGTTGCAAATTCCATGGCAACCACAATAGTAAGTGGAGGTCATTTAACATCTGCATTAAAAAAATATGGATTGGCAGAACAAATAGATCACATCAGTACAGCGGGAGGGGCACTTGTTCTGTATCTTACGGGTGAAAAGCTTCCAATGATAAAAGCACTAGAAGATGCAGCTATCAGACACAGATCTAAATAGACGATTTACAAAAAGGGTTAGGGCAAATTTGTTTTTCAGATACACCAAGATACACGTCTAAATTACAAGCACTGCAATGATGTTTTTCCATAGGATCAAATAGCTTGAGCCAGATAGTTGTAAAATTTTGTGCAATATTTCTTGCAAGACCAGAATCACAAATTTCATGAAAATACGATTCTACATCATCTACAATCCAAGAAGGGTCTAAATCTCCATTTTGTTTTATTTTCGCAAAAACTTCATCATTTGTAAATTTGCCATCAGCATCATTGTGATTTTCAAAAATTATTTTTCTAATTTGAAGTTGAATTGGAGTTGTGGGGGTAAAATTGCCCATGTCAGTATAAGTTGGCCGCCTCTTCTTTTAACTTATCTACATCTTGAGAATCTTTCATGTGTTTTCCGAGATACGAGTAAAGAGCAGATTTTAATACTTTGAGAGAAAGTAGTGCGCATTTTATTCTAACAGCCTGTAAATGTTCCAATCCCAATTCACTTAATACGTCGTGTTTAGTGATGTTTCTCACTTCTTCAATTCCTTTACCTTTTGTAATTTCAGTCAATACTGAAGAGCACGCCATACAAATAGCACATCCCTTACCATGAAATTTAATATCAGTTACTTTGTCATCGACAATTTTCATATCAATATCAATACTATCACCACATAGTGGATTTGAGTCATGAAAAGTAACGTCAGGATTTTCTATTTTACCATAATTGACAGGATTTCTTGAATAGTCAATTATCATTTCATGATAAATGTCTGCATTACTACTCATAGTTTGAATATCCTCGCAACTTTCTTTAATGAGTTAATCAATGAGTCTATTTCCTCTTTAGTATTGTAAATGTAAAAACTTGCCCTAGAGGTAGCTGCAACATTTAGTCTTTCCATTAGTACTTGAGCACAATGATGTCCAGATCTTACTGCAATTCCCTCCTCATCTATTATTTGCGCCACATCATGAGGATGAACATCTGCAAAATTAAATGAGATTACACCACCTCTTTTTGAGATATCTTTGGTGCCATAGATTGTTAGTCCATTTATCTGAGATAATTTTTCCATAGCATAATTTGTTAATTCAATTTCGTGTTCCCGTACATTATCCATTCCAAGATTTGTGAGATAGTCTATTGCTGCTCCAAATCCAATAACATCAGCAATATTTGGAGTACCAGCTTCGAATTTGTACGGTAAATCATTCCATGTTGTTTCGTATTTGTGAACTTCTCTGATCATATCACCGCCACCATGAAATGGGTTCATGGTTTGCAGTACTGATTTTCTTACCCATAAAACACCAATTCCGGTAGGTCCCAACATTTTATGCCCAGAAAATGCAAAAAAATCACAATCTAGTTTTTCAATGTTAACAGGCATGTGAGGAACAGCTTGTGCACCATCGATCAAAGTCAATACACCATATTCTTTACATTTTGAAACTATTTTTTTTGCATCAGTAATGGTGCCAAGAACATTAGACATTAGACTAAATGTTACAAGTTTGACTTTACCTGTTGCAAGATATTTTATAAGATCATCTAAAATCAATTCGCCATTATCATCCATTCTAATGTATTCTAGCTTGGCGCCTTTTTCTTGAGTTAAGAGTTGCCAAGGGACAATATTACTATGATGTTCATATTCAGTAGTAACTATAATATCGTCTTTTTGGATATGTGTTCTGCCCCATGCATATGCAACTAGATTTATTGCCTCAGTTGTTCCTCGAACAAAAATAATTTCTTCCCTATTTTTTACATGTATGAAATTTGCAATTTTATCTCTTGTTGTCTCATAAAGTTCAGTTGCTTCTTCTGCTAATGCATAGACTGCTCTGTGAATGTTTGCATTATGATTTTTATAATAATCAGTGATTGCATCGATTACTTGATTTGGTTTTTGTGTTGTAGAGGCATTATCTAAATAAACAAGTGGCTTGTTATCTCGAACAGTTCTTTGCAAAATAGGAAAATCTTTTCGTAACTTTTCAAAAGATGTTTGCGTACTTTGCATTTCTATACCTCCACGTAGACCTCGTTTTGATCTATTTTAACATTGTATGTTTTTAGTGGGATTTCTGCAGGAAGATTTTGTGGCTTTCCACTTTGTAAATTAAAAACAGAGAGATGTAATGGGCATCTTACACCTTCCTCGCTGAGAAATCCTGTTGAAAGATCAGCATCGGCATGAGTACATATTAGATCAGTGGCATAGATTTTTCCTTTTTGATTTGCCAAAAGAATTTTTTTATCATCATGAGAAAAACCAAAGAGTTGACCAGTCTTTACTTGATCCAATTTACAAGCTTTAATCCATTGAGCCAAGTTTTATCACCTATACTTGTAGTGTTGTTCAATTTCAGAATCTTCGTTGTAACGTGTTTCTTCAATTTCAACAAATTTTGTCAATTCTTCATCAGTGTTAATTGTCAATTCACGTGAGTCCCATTTAGATTCAATCAAGTAAGCAATCCATGCTCTGACTTGATATGACATCTTTCTTGATAGAGGTTCCAAAAATCCTTCAATAATTGTTCTTTCAGCTTCTTCTTTACTTAGACATCTAGTTCTAAGATAGAAGATTTGCTCCTCATCAATTTGTGCAACAGATGCAGAATGGGTTGCTTTGACATCGTTAGTGAAAATCTCCAATCCAGGAATTGCATCTGATTTTGCATCTTTATCAAGTAAGATGGAACGGCCTGACAAAAATGAGTTTGATTTTGTGGCATTTTCTTTTATTCTGATCATCCCCTTGAAAAGAGATTTTGATTTATTTCGTAGAATTGATTTTTCAACAACTCGACCATCTGTAGATGGGCTTTCGTGATTCACGTTTGTTTGAATATCAAAAGATTGCTCATTGTTTCCAAATATTACTTCAGAATCATTAGCAGAAGAACCTGTTCCATTAAGAAAATATTCTATTTTGTATCTAGATAGCATAGAACCAAACAAGCCAGAATACCAATTAACTTTAGAATCTTGTCCCAAGTCAGTTCTCCTAGTAGAAAAATTAACAGTGGTTTGATCCATCATTTGTAATGTTGTAATATCAAGTTGAGCGTTTTGGGCAATGTTTGTGTTTAGCAATTCAAGATATGCTTGTTGTTTTTTTGCTTTAGAAGAATATAATTCCTGAACAATGGTTGCCTTGCTACTTTCATCTGCAAAGATAATATTTCTAGCAATGGTGGAAATTCCATCATCAGATAAGCAAGATAAGATATGGATTGGTTTTTCCAATACAAGATTACGTGGTATGTGAATGAAAATTCCAGAATTAAATGCTGCATTATTTAGTGCAGTAAACTTGTCTTCTTTTGAGTTTGATGCCTCTAGTGCTTTTTTTACTAGTTCTGGATTATTCTTTATTGCATCATCAATAGAAGTGATTACTAGTCCTTTTGATTTTAATTCATCAGAAATATGGATTTTATTGGTATTACTTCCTATTTGAATAATGCATGTTTCTTTTTCTAATTCATGTAATCTTTTTTGAAGGAAACTAGGTATTGCATCATTAGTAGATGTTGAAAAAGAAACTTGTTGTGGATCCATTCTTTTTGCATCAGTGTATTTATTGTAAAGTGGGGATGTTTCAATTGGCAAAGCGTCATAAATAGATAAAGAACTCTGTCGATATTGTTTTAACCAGTCAGGTTCATTTCGTGATGAAGAAATTTCTTCAACATGACGAGAATTGAGTTTTGAAAGAGTTTCTTGAGACATGATATTAACCTAAATTGAGATTTAGTGGTTTAACCCACAGAATCATCCATCTCTAGCTTGATGAGTCTGTTTAATTCTACAGCATATTCCATAGGCAATTCCTTTGTAAATGGCTCCATGAATCCATTAACAATTAGAGATAGTGCTTCTTCCTCAGTAAATCCTCTAGTCATAAGATAGAAAATTTGTTCGTCTCCGATTTTTCCTACAGTTGCTTCATGTGTAATTGTAGCGTCTTCTTGATTAATTTCCATGTAAGGATAAGTATCAGTTTTTGATGTATCGTCTAATAGTAATGCATCACATCTTACGGTAGCTTTTACATTAGTGGCACCTTTTGCAACATGTAACATTCCTCGATAAGTGGATCGTCCATCTAATCTACTGACAGATTTTGATGTAGTTTTTGATGTAGTGTTTGGTGCTAGATGAACCATTTTAGCACCTGTATCTTGATGTTGCCCTTTTCCTGCAAAAGCAATAGATAGTGTTTCGCCATATGCTCTCTCACCCATCAAATAGATTCCAGGATATTTCATTGTGAGTTTACTGCCGATGTTACCATCAATCCATTCTACGGTTGCACCTTCATATGCATAAGCACGTTTTGTAACTAGATTATACACATCACTACTCCAATTTTGGATTGTAGTATATCGTAATTTTGCATCTTTATGTGCCACTAGTTCAACAACTGCTGAATGTAGTGATTCAGATGAATACACTGGAGCAGTACATCCTTCAATGTAATGAACTTCAGAACCTTCATCAGCTATGATCAATGTTCTTTCAAACTGTCCAATATTTTCAGCATTAATTCTAAAGTATGCTTGCAATGGCATGTCAACTTTGACTCCTGGTGGAATGTAGATAAATGAGCCACCACTCCAAACTGCACTGTTTAGTGCTGCAAATTTATTATCTTCGGGAGGAATTATTTTACCAAAATATTTTTTGAAGATTTCAGGATATTGTTTTAGTGCAGAGTCAGTATCCAAAAATAATACACCTTGTTTTGCCAAGTCTTCTCTTAGACTATGATAGACA
>SCUP01000142.1 GCA_004297665.1 Nitrosarchaeum sp.
GATTATATTCAAGATGTTTGGGATTATTGGTTATCTGAAGGCAATTTACTTGTTATTGAAAAACAATATCCAGTTGGCATATGTCATGCATTTTTCTCTAAAAATCAAGTATGGATTGAAGGAATCAGAATTAACTCAAATTTTCGTAGACAAGGCTTTGCTTCAAATCTAGTTAGGCATATAGAATTGCTTGCTCAAGAAAAACAAATATTCTCATCATTTATGCTTATTGATACTAAAAATTTACCCTCTCTTTCAATGGCAAAAAGTCTCAATTATAAGATATTTCAAACTTGGAATTTTTATTCCATTTATCCTCATCTTAACAATAGTTATAAAATACAGTTTGGTAATGTTTTAAATTCTATGGTAACTCATTATGTAAAATCATGGAGATGGTTAGTTTTAGATGAAGAAACTTTACTTTCGCTATTAGAACAAAACAAAATAATTTTTTCAGACAAGTTTGATGATGTTTCAACTGCAATTATGACTGATTCAGAACATTTTGATAAAACTCTGATTGTAACCTTATTTTCAGGTTCTCAAAATAACACTTTGGATCTTATTTCATACATACAAAATTATGGTGCAGAAAAAAATTATAAAAAAATACAAATCTTGACTAAAGAGAAATTACCTTTTTTACATACACTAGAACATAAAATCACATTTAACCTCATGCAAAAATTTCTGTGTTAATTCTCACTCACAAATCTAATTGTGTTCTTTAAGATTCCCAATTTTTCAATTTCCATTTCTATTTTGTCTCCATTTTTAAGAAATATTGCATTTGGCTTGTTTAACATTACTCCTGCAGGAGTTCCAGTTGAAATGATGTCACCTTTTTCAAGAGTCATCACTTTGCTTAATTTGGATACTATTTCTGGTATTTTTATGAACATGTTATTTGTAGATGAATTTTGTCGTATCTCTCCATTGATTTTAGTTGTCAGTTTTAAATTCTGCGGATCTTTGATTTCATCTGCTGTTGTTATCCATGGTCCTGATGGTGCGAATGTATCAAAACTTTTTCCTCTTGTGAACTGTTTATCTTTAAATTGAATGTCTCTTGCTGAAACATCATTTAGAATCATGTACCCAAATATTGCCTCTTTTGCTTGCTCTTCGTTGATATTTTTGCAATTTTTACCTATTATCAAGGCTAATTCTACTTCGTAATCCAACTGCGTAACAAAATCAGGACAAACTATGTCTGATTCTGTACCTGTTAGGGTAGTTCTTGGCTTTAGAACTATAGCTGGCTCCTCTGGTGGTAGTAGATTTTGTTCTTTCGCATGATCTACATAATTATATGCTAAACAGATGATCTTATTCGGATTTGGAATTGGGCTTGATAATTTAAATTTTGAAATATTTTCTTCATATGGCAAAGCATCCAATTGTTCTTTGATTTCATCATACCATCCATCAAAAAGAAAATCTTTGATGCTTTGTGGAATTGGAACTCCCGTCTGATAAGTTATTTCATCTTTTGTTGCAACTTTATCTCCTTTTACAAAACCATATGTCTCACTATTTTCATGGAATAGTCGTGCTATCTTCATAATTTTCTCACTCACTTGTGTGTAAAAATTGCTTGATTCTGTGAATCTTTTCTACAATACCCAAATCGGACAAATTGAATTTCTTCTCCATCTTTTAATTGTAAGTAGTGTGGTTCTGTATAAACCTCCAATTCTTCTAAACTATTTTCGTTAAATTTGTCATCAATAAACAATTGTTTTGG
Organism: Nitrosarchaeum sp.; assembly: GCA_004297665.1. Classification (GTDB taxonomy): domain Archaea; phylum Thermoproteota; class Nitrososphaeria; order Nitrososphaerales; family Nitrosopumilaceae; genus Nitrosarchaeum. Next base: position 1,751 of record SCUP01000142.1, read on the forward strand.
AATGAGAATTTTGATTATGTGTGCATTTTTTTGTGATATCCATTGAATTTTTTGTATATCTGTAATGTTTCCGTCTTTTATGAATTCTCCCTCTATTTCTCCATTGATCTTTGATATTGCGACATTTCCCAATCCTAATAATCTGATCTGAGTACCTTCTTTGATGTTTTCAGCATCTTCTCCTGAAATATAGAAATTTTCATCTAAGTTGATTTTTCTTTTTCCCATATCTTTTATTGGATGATTTGGAATTTCTACAAATGAAAATGGTAATTTTTTAACTGTGAGTTTTTTTGGTTTGTTTACCATAAATAATCTAATACTGTCTGCATCAACAAATTTTCTATTGAATGATTCAAGTGCATCAAATGGTGCTAGGGTATTCGCTTTAGTTAATCCTAAAGATAAGATGAATTTTTTTATTGCTTCTGGTTTAATCCCTCTTCTTTTGAGTGATTCTAAAGTAGGTAATCTTGGATCATCATACCATGATACTTTTCCTTCTTCTATCAATGGCTTGAGGATTCTTTTAGAAATAGGCATTCCTTTGAATTCGAGCCTAGAAAAGAAATCCTGATATGGTTTTCGCATATTCAATGCATCTAAGATAGCATCAATTAGCTCTTTTCTTAATTCAAATTCCTTAGAACGAAATGCATGGGTAACCCCATCATTACTATCCTCAATTGCTACGGCAAAATCATAACTTGGCCAAACTCGATATTTGTTTCCCAGTGTATAGTGTTTTTCATCAATTATTCTGAATAATACTGGATCTCGCATTACTGCATTATCTGCTTTCATATCTCCGCGAAATCTTACGATTGCATCTCCCGGTTTAAACTTATCAAACATTTTCCCCCAACCTTGAATATTTTGTTTAATGTCGCCTCTACTACATTTGCATGCTTTTCTTTCCTTCCTATTGTTGCTTATGTCATCTCTCTTACAAGTGCAAACGTAAGCTTTTCCAGAGTTGATCAATTCAATTCCTTTTTTATAAAATAACTCCATATCATCTGAAGTATTTTTTATGACATCAAATTTGATTCCTAGCCAATCTAATCCTACTTTAATTGCAGCATGGTACTCCATTCTCTCAGCTTCTGGATTTGTATCATCCATTCTCAAAATAAATTTGCCACCGTACATCTTTGCATATTCTGCATTAATGATGGCTGCTTTAGCATGTCCTATGTGTGGATATCCATTAGGTTCTGGTGGAAATCTCGTTATGACTTTTCCTTGTTCTGCTCCTTTTAATGGAGGTAGTCCTTCTCTTTCCTCAATTTTTTCTTTTGGAATTAAAATTTCTGGAAAATTTTCTTTTATTTCTTTTCTTTGTTCCTCAAATGATATTTGATTAACTGCAGAAACAATATCTGTAATATTCACAACAATTTCTTTTATCTTAGATCTAAATTCTGGTTTTGTTCCAAGAATTTTTGCTAATACAATTTTATCCTGAGTTTTTCCCTCATGTTCAAATGCATTTTGCAGTGCTATTTTTCGAATCTCTTTTCTTATCTCGTCATCCAAATTATAGACTCCTTTTTACTACAAAATCTAAGAGATCTATTAATTCTGTTTTAGCAGAACCTGAATATTTTGAAAGTGATCTTTTTGCCATTTCTGCATATTCTAGAGCCTGTGTTCTTACGTTCTCCTCTATCCCAAGCGAACGAATTACATCTACTGCATTTTTGAGGTCATTTTTAGTTGCTTTTGGATTACCAAATGCCTTGAGAATTGTTTTTTTATCTTTTCCCTTGGCTGATTCTATTGCCATGAGGATTGGAAGTGATTTCTTTCCTTCTCTTAGATCATTTCCAACAGGTTTTTTTGTAATTTTTGGATCCCCCATAACTCCAATAAGATCATCTGTAATTTGGAAAGCAATTCCCAAATTTCTTCCAAAATTTGATAAATTTGAAATATCTTTTTGATTACCTGTTGCACAAATTGCTCCCATTGAGCATGATACATCAAATAACGCAGCAGTTTTTTTTCCAATCATTGTAATGTATTCTTTTTGTGATGGAATTCTTTTCTCCTCTGCCATTTTTACATCTAATAATTGTCCTTCACATACATCCACACATGCTTTTGATAATCTGGAAACTAATTGGACTGTTGCATCTTTGGATAATTTTGCATCTGAAATTATCTGATATGCCTTTGAAAATAACACATCCCCAGCTAGTATTGCAATGGGCATCCCAAATTTTTTATGAACAGTAGGTACGCCATGACGCATCTCATCATTATCCATAATGTCATCATGAACCAATGTAAAATTGTGTATCATTTCTACTGCACTAGCAGCTGGCATTGCAATTGTTGTATTCCCTCCCAAAATTTGACAACTCTTGATCACCATATGTGGTCTGAGTCTTTTTCCGCCATGAATAATCAAATGTGCTGCTGCATCATAAAGCATTTTGGGATTTCCTTTTAGTTTGGAATTTAGATATTTG
>SCUP01000143.1 GCA_004297665.1 Nitrosarchaeum sp.
TCACTTGGAGCATCTTTGGGAAGAAAGTCAAAGGAAACAGGTTCCATTTCACTTGATGAAGATCTTAATGATTTTGTTGCAGAAGGCGTTGAAGCAATGGTTCCATACAAAGGAACTGTAACTGATATTTTAAAACAATTAACTGGTGGTGTACGTTCAGGATTGAGTTATTGTGGAGCACACACAATTCCACAAATGCAAGCAAATGCAGAATTTATCAAAATGTCTGGTGCTGGATTTGCTGAAAGCCAACCACATGACGTATCTTTGATGTAGTTAATTTTTTAAGCAGTATCGTAAATCCTTCTTTTATGTTATCAAAGAGAACTATTATTGGAATTATTGTAGGTAGTGCTATTATTGCAATTGGAGTGTATTCTTTAATTTCTGATATTGGATTGCAAACAATACAAGTAAATGAAACATTTGCAGTAGGTGAATCCACTTCATATCAAATTAACGCAAATGAACATGCAAAACAGTATATGAAAATTATAGGAGACAAATTTGATCTTAAATTATCTAGTCCTGGAAATGGTCTTCAAATACCACAAACATCTCACGCTAAAGAAATTACTTTAGAATGGACTCATCTAAAAGATGGCATAACTGTAATAAATCTCCAAAATACCGGTTCTTCTGAATTAAAAGTAGTGGCAACATTGGAAGTAACATCTGATCCTATTTTGTTTCCATTTCATATGATGGTCATTATTTCAGGTATGATAATTATTGGATTTAGTATGGGCTTTACTCTAAGAAAACCAAAAGGATTCTAGTTTAGTTTTGCTGAAGGATACGATCCTAGAATTTTCATAAATAACGTTTCGTGATTAATTTTATCTAACATCTCTGCAATTCTTGGATTTTTTGCATGACCTTCAAAATCTACGTAGAAATTATACTCCCAAGTATTTGTCTTGGTTGGTCGCGACTCTATTTTAGTTAGATTGACCTTATAATTATGAAAGTTTTCTATGATTCTGTGAAGAGAACCAGGCTCATGCTTTATGGAAAAAATTATTGATGTCTTGTCTTTTCCAGTTTCTTCCTTGTTGTTTTTTGATAATATCAAAAATCTAGTGTAATTATTCAAATTATTTGCAATGCCTTCTGATATTACAGGCACATTGTAAATCTTAGATGCATCATTACTGGCAATACATGCTATGTTTTTTTTGTTTAATTCTTTGATAATCTTCACACTTCCTGCTGTATCATATGTGGGAACTGTCTTCATGTTGTGTTTTTCAATAAAGTTTCTGCACTGTCCTAGTGCTTGTGGATGAGAATACACAGTATCTACATCATTCAAAGTTCCAGTTCCTATCAAACAATGTTCAATTCTATGATAAATCTCACCTATGACATTAAGCGATGTTGAATACAACAAATCATAGCTCTCCCCCACACTGCCTTCCAATGAGTTTTCTACTGGCAAAATAGAATACTCTGTTTTATCCAGTGTAGTATTTTCTAAAACTTCTGCAAAGGTTAGAAGAGGAACTGTTTGAATTTCTCTGTTAAAAAATGCTCTAGCTGCTGCTTCACTATATGCCCCTCGTTCACCTTGGAACGAAACACGTGTCATTTTTTACTCTCTCAGCTTTACGAAATCAGTGTTACCATAATTTGCTGAAAGTTTTCTTTCATCAATCCAAGCACATTCTGTACATTTTATGGCATCACGCATTTGGACTACTTTCCCACCACACTTTCTACATTTTGTAAATAAGACACCCAAGTGTGGCTCCTCAATTGTTGCATGAATTGTGCCATTTAGGTGATTCAGAATCTTTAATGTAACAATATCGTTTACCAAGGCTACATTCTTTTTTCTAAGATTTCTTGTTGAACAAACACATTCAACTTTTGATGTTGTTGGTTTGCCATTAATGTAATCAATTGATACTGCTATCATAGAAGACATAACTGCAGCTACAGTTCCTATTATTATATCTCCGACTTTTGGAATGGATATCATCTTTGGATGCTTTATGTTTGCAACTCGTGTTTCTTTATTGAGATCTGTCTTACCCACAACTGCTGCACGAACCATATCGCCATCATCAAAAGTATTGTATCCTGCTTCATATTCTTCAATTGATGCTATTTTATCTCCAGGCAATGCAGCAATTTCAGACATGCTGTATTTTTTGGTGTTATGATTATAATTGTTTGTGGTCTTGAGGCATTCTTGACAAATCATATAACCAGAAAAAATTCAAAACAATCATGAAAGCCCTAGTGTATGATAACTATACTGTAGATGATGATTTTTCTAAAATTTTAAAAATTAAAGACATTCCTGAACCTGAACCAAAACACAACGAAGTTATTTTCAAAGTAAAAAGTGCATCTCTAAATTATGATGATATTTGGGGAATGAGGGGCAAGCCTTTGGCTATACCGTTACCTCACATATCAGGTACAGATGCTGCAGGTCAAGTAATTGCAATAGGTCAAGATGTAAAAAATATCAAAATTGGTGATAGAGTTGTCTCCCATGGAAACATGTCATGTAGAAT
>SCUP01000144.1 GCA_004297665.1 Nitrosarchaeum sp.
AAGATAAAATCTCCCCAATTGACTTTCTTACTGGATCATCACTTCTGATAAAAATTATAATTTCAATTGGCTTGTGATTAATTTCCCATTTGCCATTTGATTTTGTTGCACCATTTTCTTTCAGCGCATTTGAAATCATCTCTTCTGCCAATATTGGGTTATATCTGAAATTGTATGTCTCTAACTGCTTTATTATGGTGAGATACTCTGGGTCTGAAGAACTATAGTAAGAGATCATTGGTGCACCATATCCACCCATCAATTCATTGACGATCAATTTTCTATCTATTAGATAGTTTAATGCAAATCTGATATCTTTAATTGAAAATGGATTAAAATCATTTGATTCTGCTGGATTTACTAGTATGCTGTAAGATCCTCCAGTCGAATCAAACACTTTTAATCCTTCCCGTAATTTTTGATTTTCTAATCTGTCTGAGGAAATTCTATAATAATAAATATCTAAATTTCCATTTCTTACTTCTTCAAGTGCTGTATTTTCATCCAAATACTGGATAAACTTTACAGAATCAAAAAATGTGCTCTTTTCTGCAAACGAATCATTATGTATTAAAAACACTACTGTGAGCGCTAGTATGAATACTAGCAATAATTTCATAACCGATATTTAGTTTGGTTGTAATAAAACCTATTTCACAATAACCTTTGATAATATCTCCTAAAACCTATATCGTCTTAATTGCCAAAGAAAAATAATATGAAATTTAATCAAAATATGCTATCTGGACTAAATGGAATCATCCCAGGCGGTATTTCTGTTGAAGATTTCACTGCAATTACAAAAACAAATTCTATTGATTCACAAAAAATTCTGGATTGGTATATTAAAACTGGAATTGGAACAAAACAAGAAAACAAGTATTACTTTGAAGATGGTGATAAGCTAAAAGCTGCAATTGAATTAATAAAAAATGGTGGTCCGCTAGATGAAATTTCAATTATGATTAACTGGAAAGATTTTGAAGGATTAGTGGCTGAAATTTTATACTCTAAAAACTTTGCAATTATAAAAAATCTAATTCTTACCAAACCCAGAATGGAAATTGATGTCATTGGTATACGATTAGGTGTTGCTATGCTAATTGATTGTAAACATTGGAAACGTTATAGTTCTTCTACGTTATCTTCTGCAGCACAAAAACAGATTGCCAGAACAAAACATTACATTTTAAAAACTCCAGGTGCCATAGCTGTACCTGTAATTGTAACTTTATACCATGATAAGATAGATTTCATAGATAAAGTGCCTATAGTTCCAATCTTTCAGTTTTCATCGTTTGTAGATGAATTTTATGGTAACCTTGATCAAATGAACACTATGGGAACAAAACTTGATCTTGATTCTACAATGAAATCACCCCCGAAATGAATTAGGATTTGTTAATCGACTATATTTTCTAAAATTTCTGAAGGTTTGATTTTGTTTTTCATGTAAGGAATTAGTTTTTCTAAATCTTCCATTGAATTATAAATTTTATTTCTTTGGTATTCACTAAGTTTAGAACCCATTCTGTGATCATACTCGGAAATTTCTAGAGAATATTTTCGAACCTCATCCAAAAGTCTATGTGCTTCTTTAACAGGCTCTGAATGATTATTCCACTGGAAGGTAAGTTTTGAAATTTTTAAAGATAATTCCGAAAGTTGGATGTCTTTAAGCAGTCCTTCCTCATCAAAATTTTCTGAATGCATCAAAATAGAATAAAATTTTCTGATAATAAAACATTAGGAAAAGAAAATTGACAAACCTTATTCAAATTTTAGTCAGACGTAAGTTTTTAGGCACAAAACACATTCATTCTATTTTTACTAATTGTAATCAGAAAAATGATTCTATCATTATGTTGATTTATGTTCCAAATCCAATAATCAGATATTTGTTTACCTAGAGAAACAACGTGATTACAAATAATATGACACTTCCAATCATAAACCCTTTTGTTATTTTTAAGGAATTATCTAATGCTTTGGAATAATCCTCGTATATTCCAGGTCCCATAATTTTTACATCTGTCTCGTTTTCTAAAATTTCAAATTTTGCAGATTTTGTTTTTGACTCTGCATCATTTGCGATTTCCAAAAACCACTTGGATAGTTTTTCTGCACCTGTGATCAATCCTAATTGGTAGTATCCATTTCTGTTTCTGGCTTTAACTGGTGCATAGTGTGTATCTGAAGTGCAAATTTCTAATAATTGATATCCTTGCTTTGCAAAATTCTCTACAATTTTTTCTCTTACCCCATTTTCCATATTGTTTGCATCTGCCCATCCAAGAAAGAACTTTTTGCCATTGATTTTTAGACATACTATTCCTAGGCCTCCCATTCCCAAGTCTTCTGTCCATACATCCATACTGTCTGAATTTGCATAGCCAAATTCTATGGGATAACTGTCCTTTGTAATTAAAGAATCAAGACAAGACTTTGCTGCTTTTAGCATGTCTTCCCCATCTTCTTTTGAAATCTCTTCACCCATTGCATTATGACAATCGACAATCAATATTCTGACATAGTTTCTATTTTTGGCATATTGTTCGATTTCTTTTTTCATATAGTTTGGAATATCTTCCATGCCATGTGGTGATAATGAGAGAAACAATAACGGATTATTTCCAAAGAGTAATCCAGTGACTCTGGCTTTGTTAATTTGAACAGTTACTGGTTCTGTGCATACTAGTCCCTCTTCTTTGACTATGCTTTTGTCTAGATTTTTCAAATAGTTTTCCACTTCATTTTTTGATGGAAGATTTAACGAGTGATCTGAAATACTATGCATGACCATTGCTGATGAATCTAGATTTTTGTAAATCAAATATGGGATATTACTTCCTCCGACTGGATGATATGGACCTGGATGAATCTCAGGTAAGACCATCCTAAATTCTGTGTCTCCATTTGATGAACGTAGTCTTATTTGAGATGTAGATACTTTGGTTTTATACGAACGCTGCTCGATGATCTCTTCGGCTTCTGTAAAGTCATTTCCTTGTGATGCCAAGTATGCTTGTATTGTTCTGTGGGTGCTTTCCATCCCTGGTCTTCCAGCTCTATCTGTTAATACGGACCAAACACTGGCAATTATCAAAAACACTGCTCCAAATCCTATTGCCATTGGATTTGTCAGCATTGAATTCCACATGTCATGCGGAATCATTACTAAGAACATGGCAAGTGGTTGCACCATGCATATAGCCCACGCTTTTCTAATACTTGCACCTAACGTTGTGGTAAAAATCCCAATTCTAAAGCTAGCAAATAAAAACATTCCATACGTTACAAAAAACAATGATGCCTCTTTTGCTAGTACAACACTTGCAAGTAATCCCATTAGTAATACTGCAATCCACAACATATTTCCAAAAAGAGATGCATGTAGTGATTTTGAATACTCTTTTTTTCTGGTAAATTGTATATCAATTAACTGAGTTAATGCTAATATTCCGATTACACCTAGAATTCTAAACCAAATTTCATCTGAGCCAAGATATCCAAAATAAACTGTAGATACAATTACTGCTGCAATTGCTAATGATCCTACCAGAGAAAAATAATGTGATGCTGGATTGATTAATGTAAGGGAAAACCTGTTATGTATATTTGAAACATCATCTGAAGATTTTTCCATGTTCTATCGTGGAGCCAAAAATATATCAATTAACCATGAAACCACAATTAAGCTGATTGGAACTGAAACAACAATTTTTGGATCGACCTTGAATCCTTTAGTCTCATCCTCAAAGAATCTCATTAAACCTCCACTTGATGCTGGTAGTGGTGCTCCTTTCTTTTTACTGCTCATGGCTGTTTTTCAAAGCTTGAATTTTGACATAAATACTTTATTGTTTGTGCTGCAACTTTTTCGTTGTTTCTATGAGTGAATTAATTGATCTTAGAATCTCTTGTTGTTTTTCATGATTGGTTTCTTGTTCTAATTCTTTAGATAACTCGGATAATTTTTTTTCTAGTATTACCTCTAATCCTGTTTTTTCTGTTTGTTGCTTTACTTCTATGGTGGTCTCTTTTTTTTCAGGCTCTCTACCACAATTGATGCATAACGCATGACCTTCTTTCATTACTCTTACTCCTGAACAGTATGGACATGGCTCACTTAGCAGAGTTGCTCCTTTCAACAACATTTCAGCTGCCTTTTTTGTAAGATCTCTTGACATATGCTAAGTTGGGATTTCTCTTTAAAAAATACGATTGTTTTGCAATTTCATTAATATCTCAAACAAGGCTTAATAGTGCGTAAAATCGAAATAATTTAGAACGTATGGCGGTAATTTGTAATACATGTGGTCTTCCTGAAGATCTATGCGCTTGTGGTGAGCTCGCTAAAGATAGTACAAAAATTATAATCCGTTTGGAAACTAGACGATTCAAGAAAAAAGGAACTATGATTGAAGGATTAGACCCTAAATTAAATAATTTAGAAACAGTCGCCAAAGAATTAAAGAACAAATATGCTTGTGGTGGAACCGCAAAAGACGGTTACATATTTCTTCAAGGTGATCATAGAGACACAATTAAAGACACTTTGATCCATTTAGGATTTCCTGAATCTAGCATCGAGCTTCATTAGATAGACATTGCAAGTACCAAATAAAATTCTCCAAATTATAGGCATTCCTCATTTTGCACTTTTGTCTGTCATATTTGGTATGATGTTGCTGTCATTTCCATTTGGATTATTTGTTGTATTTGACACTGATGTTGGAAATGATATTAATTTTCAATACCCGTTAAACAGTCTTGATATTTTCAAAGAAATTCGATATTTAATTCCATTTGATATTGAAATCGGTGATGTCTTTATTGTTTTGTGGTCTGTTTATGCTATTCTTTTTACAATAGCTATGTTTGGTCCTGATAAAGGATTTCTAAAAACATTGTCTGCAAATCTCAGTAATGGAAAATTAGAAACAAAATCAAACTATATGATTGCAATAACAAAATGGTTTTCAATTCTAATTCTGATATCTGTAATTATTGATTTTATCCAACAGGGATTTGGAATAGTTACTGTTCCTCCGTCAGTAGATAATGACTTGACTCAGTTTTTGTATGTGAGCATATCTCCTATTGTTGAAGAGCTTGGATTTAGGGTGATTCTAATAGGTTTGCCGCTTTTTGTATTTTATTCGCACAAGTTATCTATAAAACATTTTTTTAAATCCCTTTGGAATCCAAATCGTAATTTACATATTTATGATTTTAGAAAAATCTTGTTTTTGATAGTTTTAGTCGGTATCTTTTTTGGCCTAGCTCATATTATGACTGGTGAGCCATGGAGTGAAGGAAAATTTGCACAAGCCACTGCAAGTGGAATTATACTTGGTTGGTTATATTTCCGATTTGGTCTTGTACCTGCAATTCTTGTTCATTGGGGAACAAATTATTTTATATTTTCATATGCAAATTTTGTATCTCAGATTAATGAGATAACAATTGAGGCAGCATTTTCACATCCTCTGATAAACACAATGGAAATGCTGTTTTTAATATCTGGTATATTTTCAATTTCTGTACTGTTGATTACTTATTTTAATTCAAAAAAAGAACAAAAATTAAAAATTGAATAATGTTATTTGAAATTTAGTGATAAATTCACTTAAAGATTCAGTGCAAGTTTTAAGCCTTTGTACCTGTTTCTTATTGTGACTTCTGTTACTCCAGCTGCTTCTGCAACATCTCTTTGAGTTTTATTTTCACCATTTGTAACACATGCAACATACAGTGCAGCTGCTGCCAATCCCATTGGGTCTTTTCCTGCAGATATTTTTTGCTCTTCTGCAGTTTGCAGTATTTTAGTGGCTGCTCTTTTTGTCTTTTCAGATAATCCTGCCTTACTTGCAATTCTTGATATACATTTTACAGGGTCTACTACTGGCATTTTCAAATTAAGTTCTCTTAATAATAATCTGTAACATCGTGCAATGTCTTTTCGCTTTATGTTACTTGCTTGTCCAATATCTTTTAGTGTTCTAGGAGTTTCTGTGTCTCTACATGCTGCATAAAGTGCAGATGCAATTAATGCCGAAATTGAACGTCCTCTTACAAGGCCTTTCTCCAATGCTTTACGATAAATGTAAGCAGCTTTTTCAATAACTGCATCGCCTACTGCTAATTTGTCTTTTAGTCTATCTAACTCGCTAAATGCTTGTCTAAAGTTTCTATCCACAGGCTCATGAACTTGACTTCTGCTGTCCCATGTTCTCAGTCTTTCAATAGTGCTTTTCATGGCAGAAGTAAGTGGTTTGCCTGTTGCATCTCTGTTTTGAGGATTGATTACAGTTGCCAATCCCATGTCATGCATTGCCAATGAAGTTGGTACTCCTGCCCTGCTCTTGTTTTCCCCTTCATTAGAAAATGATCTCCACTCTGG
>SCUP01000145.1 GCA_004297665.1 Nitrosarchaeum sp.
AGGTGAAAAAAATGCATTTTCAACATCAACTGTAAATTTACAGCCAAATTCTTTGTATTCTGTTTCTGTCTTATCTTCTCCTGCCAAGATCTCTAAATTTCTGGTACGAAAATCTCCCTCAACGGCAGAAGCTTGATAAAAAACACTTTTTGCAATTTTTACTTCGTTTAGAAGAGTTTCACCAATTAGTTTCTTCTTTGCTAGCAACGAATCAGGAATTCTAACTATAATTATATCTCCAATCTGATCAAAAGATGAGATTAGTTCTTGGCTTTCTTGTGAAGTAAGTATATTTTCCAATGCCCTCTTTAGCATTCGAGTCAATTTTTGTAATAGAAATTTCCTGAACTTTTTTGTTCTTTATCTAATCTACTTTCTAATTTGTTTACACGTGGTCTCAAACTTCTCTCATCTCTTCTAAATGACATGTCAAGTGACTTGAGGAATCTATTCATTGCATCTGCTTTTGGCATAGGAGATGTTGCATGTCCAGATAATCCAGGTATGCCTTCAAAAATTATCATAGAGTCAGATATGAGATCCATTAATTGTATATCATGATCTATCACAATAGCTGTTTTTCCAAATGATCGAACAAATTTTTGTAAGAATTTTGCAATAGTTATCCTATCTTCTACATCTAAAAATGCAGATGGCTCATCTAATGCATAAAGATCCACTTTTTGTAAAAGACATGCCGCAACTGAAACTTTTTGTAATTCCCCTCCTGATAGATTCTTTACTGATTTATTGTATAGTTTTTTAATTTTCAATGGATCTAGTATCTGTTCTTCTTCCTGGCTACCTTCAATTGCACCACCATTTGCTTTATCTAATAATGCAATAACTTCTGCATCAATATCATTTTGAAGATACTGCGGTTTATACGCAATTTTTATTTTTTTATCAATATCTCCTGAATTTGGTTTTTCCACACCTGCAATCATCTTCATCAATGTTGTTTTTCCAAGCGCATTTGCACCCATTATCCCTAATACTTCACCTTTTCTTACTCTGCCTGGCTCAACAATAACTGAGAACGTTGCATATTTTTTCTCCAGTTTTGGATATGACATAATTTCACTTCCTTCTTGAAATTCATCAGTAGATGAAGAAGATACGTCAAAAGAAAACTTCTTGTCTCTAAATCTGACATTTTCAGTTGGGAGATAACCATCAAGAAACACATTGATTCCAATTTTGGTTGATAATACACTAGAAACTATTCCGTATGCTGCAGGTTCGCCATAAAGCACTTCTATATAATCACTAAGAAAATCTAGTAATGTTAAATCATGTTCAACAACCATTACGCTTTTTCCAATTTTAGCTAAACTTTGAATTACTCTTGCTACACTTTTTCTTTGAAAAACATCATTGTATGATGATGGTTCATCAAAAAAGTAAAACTCTGTATCTTTTGATGCAACAGCTGCTATGGCTAATCTCTGAAGTTCTCCTCCACTAAGTTCTTTGAGATTTTGCTCCATTGAATTTTCTAGCCCCAATTCTTTGATTAATTCTCTTGATACTCCTCGTTCATCATATTTTTCAATCAATTCTTTTCCAGTTCCATCAAATGCTTGTGCAACATGATGTACTTGTTGTAGTTTAATTGATGCACGAAGTTGTTTATTTTTAATTTTTTCAAAATGAGATTTTAATTCGGTTCCACCATAATACTTTAAAATTTCCTCCCATTCTGGAGGGTTTTCATATCTTCCTAAATTCGGTTTCAAGTTTCCAGCAAGAATATTTACTACGGTACTTTTTCCCATTCCATTTCTGCCTAGTAATCCTACGACTTCCCCTTTTCTCGGCGTAGGTAACTTGTATAATCGAAATGAGTTTGGACCATATTGATGAATTTTATCTGATGCTAATTCAGATGGTAAATTAACAATAGTAATTGCATCAAAGGGACAAACTTTGACACATATGCCACATCCATTGCAAATATCTTCATCTATCTGAGCTTTTTTTGTTTCTTCGTTAAGTATGATACAATCAGCCCCTGATTTGTTAACTGGACAATACTTTATGCACTCTAAACCACATTTTTTTGGCTGGCAAAGTTCTTTGTCCAGTACTGCAACTCT
>SCUP01000146.1 GCA_004297665.1 Nitrosarchaeum sp.
AAGAAAAGAAATCAGCAAAAGAAGTACCTTCTAAAGAAAAGAAATCAGCAAAAGAAGTACCTTCTAAAGAAAAGAAATCAGCAAAAGAAGTACCTTCTAAAGAAAAGAAATCAGCAAAAGTATTGCCCAAAGAAAAGAAACTAACTAAGAAAGAACTAGAAGAAATTAAAAAAGAAGCTGAAAAAACATTAGAAGAAGAGTTAGAAGAACAATTAACAGATGAAGAGATTGAAAATTTTCAAATTGAAAAAGTTGACATGGAAAGACTCACAAATAAAATCTGTGATGTTTTAGCTGAACGCGAATCTGACGGAATGTTTCAAAGTGAATTATGGAAAAAACTTAAACTTACAAGTAGAGATGGTTCTAGACTTGCATTAAAATTAGAAAGAATGGGAACTATTTACAGAGAGAAAATTCTAGATAAAGGTCGTTGGACGTATAAATTAATTCTAAAGAAAACACCCATTAGCACTTTGTCAATTGAGAATGCCCCATGCCTCGTTTGTCCTGTGGAACAAAAATGTTCACTCGAAGGAGAAATCAGTCCTCGTAATTGTCAATTTATTGAAGATTGGGTACTTGCTGATATGAAAAAACCTGCGAAAGTCAAATGAAGCTCATAGATGCACGACGAGATCAATATAGAAAATTAGCTCATGAACAAGGATTTCGAAGTAGGGCTGCATACAAACTCAAACAGTTAAATCAATCTTATCGTATTATTGGACCTGGATTTTATGTTCTTGATTTAGGATGTGCGCCTGGAGGTTGGACTCAAATGGCAGTCAAATTGGTCGGTAACAAAGGTAAGGTTATGGGTATTGATACATCATATGTGGAAGAAATTCCTGGTGCTCATATTATTAGAGAAAATATTGAAAATGAATTTGTAGTTGATGAAATTTTATCTTATTTTGAAAGAAAAGTTAATGCTGTAATATGTGACCTTTCACCACAAGTTACTGGAAACTGGTCTGTTGATCATGCAATACAAGTTTCATTAAATTATGAATGTGCAAAAATAATGGACAAAGTTTTAATGCATAAAGGAAATGCAATTTTCAAAGTTTTTGATGGAGAATATTCTATGGAGTTTAAGGATTATATTAAAAAGAAATTCTCGAGAATAAATCTCACAAAGCCTGAAGCAAGTAGAAAACAAAGTAGTGAGTTATACTATGTCTGTTTGGGATTTACAGGCTGAGAATACTCTGATTATTTCATTTATGTTGGCATTTGTTCTAAACCCTGTAGGACAAAATGATGTAGGGCTAGCTAAATAACCGTTTTTTTGTAAATTTTTTATTGCATCTTCTAATTTTGGTGGAGATGATTTCATTTTTGATGCAATTTCATCTAGTGTAAAGTAAATTCCAGGCATTTCAGACTCTGCAAGACATTTTTGTAATGTTTTTTCACAACCTTTGTCTACTGATAACTCTGGTATTTTTAAAATCATATTTTCGACAAATTCTTTATCAAAAATTTTATCAATCCATAATGGTCCTCCAATACTTATTTTTGATTTACACAGTTCGCATTCATTATTTTGTTCAAATACTATTTTTCTATGACCACAGTTTTTACAATGTAATATGTATCCTATGTTCTCTTTTTGATCCTGTCGAATAAGAACTCGTACATATGTTCTGTAGTAATGCATATTGCTTTCTGCAAATAGTGGAACAATCTCCACACCTATTCTTCCTGCAACAGCTCTGAGGCATCCTAAAATTAATCGAATTGCCATTTCATTACCATATTCGACCCTTATTGGAATTCCACCGTACTTTCTCTTGCATGCATTTTGATAAAGCCCATTTAATACTTGAAGATCAGTGGCTGTTGTAGAGAGAATTCCGCCATGCATAGTAGCTCTTATCCCACAATCAAAAAATTGCGATGATGAGCCAAACGGATCTATGTCTATAATTGAGCCTCTTTCTCCTTTGGTAGAATATTTACTAAGAAATCGACATACTTCCATTTCAGAATATTCTATGTTTTTTAAATTGTTTAGTTGTGCTGAATATTTTGCTAATTTTAATGCCGTTGGATTTAGATCATTAATTACTACCTTGTCTACTTGCAATTCGTTTGCAACTCGTAATCCTCTTATGCCAACACCTGATAATCCTTCTAAAAATATTTTTGGTCCTGCAAAATTTTTCAGAAAAGATCCATATGCAATTATTGAGTAATCTCTATTCAATCTTGCTTTTGGATTAAAAAATGCTGGTTCTTTTGGTGGAACTTTATCGGTGATTGATTTTTTTGGAACCAATACTTTTGTTTGTCCTTCTACAATTTCCTCAAATGTTTCATCTGGAATTTGCAATTATTATTCTGTATTTACTTGACCTATAATGGTTTAATACGTGTGTTCTAAGATAGAATCCGTGCAAATTTGTGGAGTGGATGATGCTGGACGTGGTTCTATGTTGGGGCCTCTTGTAATTGCTGGAATCTCTTTGAACAAAACTAATATTCCTAAATTATCATTGCTGGGTGTAAAAGACTCAAAGCAATTAACTCCCAAGTCACGAGAGGAACTTTATAAAAAAATAATCACATTAGTGGATGATTACTATATTGCAAAAATTTCTCCAAAATTCATTGATGCTAGTGTTAAGAAACATGGTCTTAACCACCTAGAAGCTAAATACATGGCAAAAGTTATCGTAAAATTAAATCCTGATACCTCATATGTAGATTCATGTGATGTTAATCCACAAAGATTTGGAAAAGAAATTGCAAAATTGTCAAATAACAAAAAAATACGATCATACCACCACGCAGATAGTAGATTTGTTGTAGTTTCTGCTGCATCAATAATTGCCAAAGTTACTAGAGATAGAGCAATAGACAAACTTAGAAAGAATCACGATTTAGGAAGCGGGTATCCATCTGACTCTAAAACCATTAATTTTGTTAAATCCTATTATGAAATCCACCATAAACTTCCTATTTTTGTGCGTAAAAGTTGGAAACCTACTCAAAAAATATTGAACAAAAAATCAATTTAGAAACTTTGCAATTACTATTGCATGATCTTTATCATATGGATGAAGATCTATTACTTGCAGAATTTCAAAATGTACTTTCATCTTTTCTATTTCTTCTTCTATGATCCTTTTTGGTGATTTTGTAACATCAATACTTCTTGTTTTTATTACTAAAAAGAAATACCCGTCCTTTTTGAGATACATTTTACAATTTTCTATTGCAATATTTGTTTGATCAGGCTGCGCTATGTCTACATACACTACATCCACTTTACCAAATACCGAAAAATACTCTTTTGGTTTTCTTGCATCTTGTAAAATCGGCATTATGTTTGATCTATGCGATGCAACTCTGTCCAAAAAATCTCTGGCCACTCTACTTGCATGCTCCACCCCAAAAATTATTCCTGTTGGTCCAACAATATCTGAAATATGGCTAACAGTTGTGCCAGTTGATACGCCTAGATACAATACAGTTGATTTGTTTTTAAATGGAAATATTTCTAATCCGTTCATTATCGCTGCAGCTAATTTACTCCTAAATGGATCCCATAATCTGTATTCTACACCTTTTTTTGTAATTAATTTTTCTTTGTATACTTGATTTCCTACAACCAAATTCTCAGTGGCTAGCTTTTTTTCGCCATCTGAATTTATCCAAAAAAACTCATGACTATCTTCTTTCAAACTTCGTTCTCTTTTTGTTTTTATTTACTTTAGAATCTGTTCTTTCTCTGTAGTTTTTATTTCCTCTTCTAGAATCACTACCCTCTCTTCTTCTGAAATCTCCACCTTCTCTTCTAGAATCACTACCCTCTCTTCTTCTGAAATCTCCACCTTCTCTTCTAGAATCACTACCCTCTCTTCTTC
>SCUP01000016.1 GCA_004297665.1 Nitrosarchaeum sp.
AGATCCAATTGATCATTCATTGTCTCCTAACATTCACAGCGCAGCTTTTAGAGAATTAAATTTAGATTGCTCATATATTGCATACAGAATACCAAAAGGGGAATTAGAAGAAGGGGTAGAGGCACTCAAGAAAATCAAAATAGATGGATTCAATGTTACAATTCCACATAAAGTTGAAATGATGAAATATCTGGATAAATTAGATGAATCGTGCAGCATCATAGGAGCTGTCAATACTGTTACAAACGATAACGGTATTTTGAAAGGGTACAATACAGATATGGATGGATTTTTAGATCCATTTAAGAAAAGAAATTTGAGTGCAAAAGATTTGAAAGTTTTGCTATTAGGAGCAGGTGGCGCTGCAAGAGCTATTGTGGCAGGATTTGCAAAAGAACATGCAAAAAGCATCACTATTGCAAATAGGACTTTGGAAAATGCAAACAACATGGCAAAATTTTCAAATAAAATTGGATTAAATGCAAATGCAGTAAAATTAGATGAAATTGCAGATACTGCAAAAAATTACGATATAATTGTAAATGCAACATCAGTTGGATTAAAAAATGAACCTAGCCCAATTTTATTGGATGGCATCAACTCTAAAACAATTGTATATGATATTGTATACATGCCAATAACCACAGACTTTCTAAAAAAAGCAAAAGAAAAAGGAGCAATTGTAATTTATGGCTATGAAATGCTACTTGGTCAAGCAACCAGAGCATTTGAGATATGGCATGGGATGGAAGCACCTTATAATGCCATGAAAAAAGCATTGCTAGGAGGAGTGTAATGGCAAAAGCAAAGGCTACAGTACACGGGGCAATATCACTGGTAAACGCAATTGCAACCCAAAAAGGTGCAACATTAGGCATTGAATTACAGGTAGATGCAACAATTGAAACAAGTTTGGGAAAAGGGATTAGCATTCAATCAGAAAACAAGAATCTAAGCTCAAGGTTAATCAACAAGACAATAGAAAAAATCCTTTCAAAAAAAGAGTTAGAAGAAAACAAAATTGAAGTCACACTAAATTCAGAAATACCAACAGGATACGGATTGAAAAGCTCCAGTGCAATTTCATCGGCTGTTGCCCTTGCATGCTCTAAAATTTTTAGACCGAAATTAACAGACAAACAAATTTTACTTGCAGGAGTTGAGGCATCAATAGAATCCAAAGTGAGCATAACTGGTGCATATGATGATGCATGTTCATGTTATTATGGCGGATTCAATGTGACAGATAATTTTAAGAAACATCGCATTAAATCAGAGAAGGCACCTGTAAATTTAATTGCAGTTATATTTATTCCAAAAAATAGAAAGCGTGGGAATTTAAAAAATCTGAAAATTCTCTCCACAGTATTTGAAAATGCGTGGGAATTAGCTAAAAAAGGAGACTATTGGAATGCGATGAATATGAATGGACTTGCAACAGCTGCAACATTGAATTCTGATCCAAAAATAATCATTAGTTTACTGGAAAAAGGTGCATATGGAGCATCTGTTTCAGGAAATGGACCTTCAATTGCAGCAGTAACAAAAAAAGAAAATGAAGCGAACATCAGAAAAGTGTTTTCAGCATTAGAAGGAAATGTAATAGTGTCCAAAATTAATAATAAAAAGGCAGAAGTTTATGAATTGTAAAGTAGAAAAATCAAAAATATCAGGACACATTACATGTCCAGCAAATAAGAGTTATTCTCACAGAGCAATTTTTCTTGC
>SCUP01000147.1 GCA_004297665.1 Nitrosarchaeum sp.
CCATCTACACTTAATGCAATTGAAAATGGATATGACCCAAAACTCCAGATCACAACAAAAATTGAAAAACTGATTGCATACGGGCATGATCCATCAAAGATGGAAATAGTAATTGTAGGAGGGACGTTTTTATTCATGCCAAAAGACTATCAAGAAAATTTCATCAAATCTTGCTATGATGCACTAAATGGAACAGATTCAGATAATTTAGAAGAAGCAAAATCAAACAATGAACATACAAAAATAAGAAATGTTGGATTTACAATTGAAACAAAACCAGATTACTGCAAACAGATACATGTTGATGCAATGCTAGATTACGGAATTACAAGAATAGAGATCGGAGTGCAATCATTACAAGAAAGAGTGTACAAAATTGTCAACAGAGGACATGACTACAATGACGTAATAGAATCATTTCAAGTTTCAAAAGATGCAGGATATAAAATTGTGGCGCATATGATGCCAGGCCTTCCTACAATGACTCCAGAGGGAGACATTGCTGATTTTAAAAAATTATTTGATGACTCACAACTCAGACCAGACATGTTGAAAATTTATCCGTCACTAGTCATAGAAAATACTCCGCTTTATGATGAATACAAACGCGGTGAATACACTCCATATTCAGATCAAGATATGATCAAAGTCCTAACTGAAGTAAAGAAAAACATCCCAAAATGGGTAAGAATAATGAGAGTACAAAGAGAGATATCTCCAAATGAGATCATAGCAGGTCCAAAATCAGGAAACCTCAGACAAATGGTACATCAAAATCTGAGTAAACAAGGCATTTCGTGTAAATGCATAAGATGCAGAGAGGCAGGGTTATCAAACAAAAAGACAGATGATCAGAATCTAAAATTAAACAGAATTGATTACGAGTCATCGGGTGGAAATGAAGTATTTTTGTCATATGAAGATACAAATGATTCAATTTATGGATTTTTGAGATTAAGAAAACCAAGTATTTTGGCACATAGAAAAGAAGTTGGAAATGACTCTTGCATTGTACGAGAACTACATGTATACGGTAAATCATTAAAGTTGGGAGAAAAAGGAGAAAATCAAATACAACATTCAGGGTTGGGGAAAAATTTAATGAAAGAAGCCGAAAAAATTTCTAAAGAAGAATTTGGTGCAAAAAAACTCTTAGTTATTAGTGCAGTAGGAACAAGAGAATATTATCAAAAATTAGGGTATTCGTTATATGGACCATACATGACAAAACCATTGAATCAAGAATAGACATGTCAGAGCAGGAAATATTTGGAAAAGGAACTTGGATAGACAAATTAGCTCATGAGTTACTAGAGCGTGAAAAATCTCTAGGTAGAAGTTTAGATCTTTTAAGAGTTGAAAGTGGACTGGGAGCTTCAGGTGTGCCACATATTGGAAGCCTAGGAGATGCAGTTAGAGCATATGGAGTAAAACTTGCGCTAGAAAACTTTGGATACAAATCAGAATTAATTGCATACTCTGATGATTTAGATGGATTAAGAAAGATTCCAGAGGGATTTCCTGATTCTTTAGAAGAGCATTTGGCAAAACCAGTTTCATTGATTCCAGATCCATTTGGATGTCACGAGTCATATGGAATGCACATGAGCAGTATTTTGTTGGACGGTCTTGACAAAATGGAAATTAAATACGAGTTTAGAAGAGCAAAAGACACATACAAAAACGGATTACTAAAAGATCAGATTCATACAATTTTGCAAAACAGCTCAAAGATAGGAGATAAAATTTCAGAACTAGTAGGCCAAGAAAAATATCAGAAGTTTCTTCCATATTTTCCAGTTTGTGCAAACTGCAACAGGCTCTACACCGCAGAAGCGTTTGAGTATTTAGTAGATGAGAAGAAAGTAAGATACAAGTGTCATGATGCAGAGATTGGCTCAAAAATGATCAAAGGTTGTGGCCATAATGGAGAAGCAGACATTACCAAAGATTTGGGAAAACTTGCATGGAAAGTTGAATTTGCTGCAAGATGGGCAGCATTTGACATTAGATTTGAAGCTTATGGAAAAGACATCATGGAT
>SCUP01000372.1 GCA_004297665.1 Nitrosarchaeum sp.
AAAATAAGAATAATCTTCCAAATATCCATTTATTTTTGCAGTGTTATTTTTGTAGGTTCGTAGTAATTTATCTCCAGAGAGAAGATTTTTTTCAATAAAAGATACACAGTTTTTTGCAGCATCCAAATATTTGGTTTCACCAGTTACAGGATATCCTTTAGCAAATGCTGTGATCATCAAAGAGTTCCAAGATGTGAGAATTTTATCATCAAGGCCAGGAGCAACTCTTTTGGAGCGAACATTCAATAATTTTTCAGAACATCTGACAAGAATTTCATGAATTTTATCTTCAGATATGCCAAAATGAAATGCAACTGCAGAAATGTTGATGTTATTGCACAAAATACTATTACCTTCCCAATTTCCACCGTCAGTTACATCATAGTATAGACAAAATAGATCAGCGTCATCTCCAAGAATCTCTTTGATTTCACTTTTTTTCCACACATAGAATTTTCCTTCAACACCTTCCGAATCAGCATCATACGCAGAAAAAAATCCGCCGTTACTTGATGTCATTTCTCGTAAGACATAACCTAGGGTTTTATGCAGAATTTCAAGATAGAAAGGATCTTTTGTGATTTGAAATGCCTCAGCATAATTTACAGGAATCAAGGCATTATCATAAAGCATTTTTTCAAAATGAGGGACTAGCCACTTGGCATCTGTAGAATATCTATGAAATCCGCCGCCAATCTGGTCAAATATGCCGCCTTTAGCCATTTTATTTAGGGTTTTAAGCGCAAATTCATTAAATTTTGAGAGCCCAGTGAGTTTTGCATACCGAAACAAAAATGACACATTGGCAGCATTTGGAAATTTTGGCGCAGAGCCAAATCCGCCATATGAGGAATCGCCAAGTTGAAATAAATTCATAGCGGCCTCATCTAAAATAGTTTTTTCTAGTTTTGATGGAACTTTTATTGTCTCTGTTTTTTGTAATGCCACAAGAAAATTATCAGCGGCTTTTTCGATATCTTTTGGTTTTTCTTTCCAAGCTTGCGCTAACTGTCTAGAAATACTTCCAAAACCAGGACGGCCATAAGAATCTAAAACAGGAAAATAAGTTCCAACGTAGAATGGTTTTTGATCAGGAGTTAGAAAAATACTTAGAGGCCATCCACCCTGTCCTGTTGCTATTTGACAAACTTTTTGATAAATATCATCAAGATCAGGTCGTTCTTCTCTGTCTACTTTGATGTTTACAAAATTCTCATTTATGAATTTGGCAACTTCTTCATTTTCAAATGACTCGTGTGCCATTACATGACACCAGTGACAAGCGCTGTACCCTACACTAAGAAAGATTGGCTTGTTTTCATCTTTTGCTTTTTTTAGAGATTCATCATTCCAAGCATACCAGTTAACAGGATTATGTGCATGTTGAAGCAAGTACGGACTAGTTTCATTTATCAGACTATTTTCTGTCACAATGAATCACATCTGTATTGGTATTTGTA
>SCUP01000017.1 GCA_004297665.1 Nitrosarchaeum sp.
GCTCTTCCGATCTGAATTTTTTTTACCCAAATCTAGTTTTATTATGAATAAAGATAAACGTCTTATGGACATGGCCTGTATTATTAGGAATAGGAGGATAGAGCTCGGCTATTCATCGGGTGAAAAATTCGCATATCAGAATAAATTAAATCGATCTGTTTACCAACGCTGGGAAAATGGAGAAGATCTAAATGTTACCAGTTTAATTCGATTGTTGGATATTTTAAAAATGAGTGGCAAAACACTGTTCGAAAAATGGGAAAAAGCAAGAGAAGATATGCCCCACGACGAAAATATTAGTTTGCTGTTGGTAGCTGAAGAAAAGGAACCTTATCGCAGGAAAAAGAAGTAGTTAATTAGCCAATTTGGACAATGTGCCAATTAGCCAATGAGTCAATTTGAATAAGGAATTAATTCGTGATTTATCGCGATTTTGGATTGCTATAAAGTAATCAAATCAAAATAGAATTGTTCAAATTGGCACATTGTCCAAATTAGCTAATTGGCTAATTGATTATTGACGCTTGCTCAATTCATCTCGAATCCTTGCAGCCTTCTCGTAGTTCTCTTCGTCCAATGCTTTTTGCATCATTTCGCGGAGTTCTGTTTCCGAATAACTTGCGTAACCTGTGGTAACAGAGTCACCAAGTTTTACGGTTTCGGCATCGTCGGTTGGTTCAATGTTTTCAAGGAAGGCAAAGTCTGCTCCCTCAATCATAATTCCTGCAGAGGCAAGAATAAATTCGTAGGTGTATATAGGGCACTGATATCTTACCGCCAACGCTATTGCATCGGAGGTGCGTGCATCAATTTCCACGGTTTTTTTACCGTCGTTGCAAATCAACTTGGCGAAAAATATACCATCCACTAAATTGTAAATAATTACTTCTTCAATAACAATATTAAAGTGGATGGTTAACGATTTAAATAAGTCGTGCGTTAATGGCCTACTCGGACTCATTTTCTCTATTTCTATAGCAATGGCTTGTGCTTCGAAGCCTCCAATAATAATGGGTAATCTTCTGCGGCCACTTACTTCACCCAATACCAATGCATACGCACCCGATTGGGTTTGGCTATAGGATAATCCGACAATATCTAATTTTAATTTCTTCATTCAATAGCTATCCTTATGCGTGTGCTTTGAATGCTTTTACAGCTTCAATTAATTTTGGAACTACTTCAAATGCATCTCCAACAATTCCATAATCTGCAACTTTAAAGAAGGGTGCTTCTGGATCTTTGTTAATTACAACAATAACTTTTGATGAACTTACACCTGCTAAATGTTGTATCGCTCCAGAAATTCCAATAGCAATATACAAATTTGGAGCCACAGCAATACCTGTTTGCCCTACGTGCTCCGAATGTGGTCTCCACCCAGAATCCGATACTGGTTTAGAACAAGCAGTAGCAGCACCTAATAAATTAGCAAGCTCTTCTACCATTCCCCAGTTCTCTGGACCTTTTAAGCCTCTCCCTGCCGAAACTACAATCTCCGCATCGGGTAAGCTCACTTTATCGGTTGCTCTAATAATTTCTTTCACCAAAGAACGGAAATCGTTTACTCCTGTTTCTGCCGCTAACGTCTCTACAGTGGCAGTC
>SCUP01000148.1 GCA_004297665.1 Nitrosarchaeum sp.
AAGATGACGAGTTGCAGATATGACTCCACCTCCATTATTTCCCCATCCAGATATGCATGTAATATTTTTCTCTTCAAGATTAGGAAATTTTTGAAAAACATGAACTGCAATTGCCTTTCCAGCATTTTCCATCATTATCTCAACCGGAATACCATAATTCATTGCGTTTTGGTCTATGATTCTCATCTGTTTTACTGTTAGAGAGGAACTCGTTGTTAGATTTGATGTTTGAATATTTTTATAATTATATTTTTTCACGAGTTAATGTTCTAAAGAGGTAAGATTTTAATGATTTTCCAAAATGGCCTCTCGGATTTTTGTTCCCAATTTGGAAAATACTTTTTAAACTACTCTAAAAATAATTGTTGTGGGTAAAAACAAGCAAGAGTCAAATAAAACTAAAGTAAAATCAAACAAAACTAAATTCATTATCATTGGATCTATTGTTGCCATAATAATGGGAATCTCAGCTGCATTTTCTACAAATGATATTACATCAGATAATACTCAAAACACACGACTTTCAATTGATACCACAAAAGGATCTCCCCTGTTAGGGTCTGAATCTGCACAAGTAACTATAATAGAATTTGGCGATTATCAATGTCCATTTTGCCAGAAGTGGAATCAAAACACAAAACCGCTAATTGAAAAAAACTATATTGATACAGGAAAGGTCAATTTGATTTATGTTGATTTTCCAATAGTTGGTCCTGACTCAATCAAGGTTCATGCAGGAAGTTATTGTGCAGCAGAGCAAGGACTCTATTGGCAATATCATGACTTTGTATATGCAAATCAAGGTCATGAAAACAATGGATGGGCAGGTACAAATAATCTCAAAAATCTTGTGTCAGGTATAAATGGATTAGACGTAGATTCATTCTCCAAATGCTTGGATTCTGGAAAATATGAAGATAGAGTAAAGGAAAACAAAGACATTGCATCAAAAAATGGTGCCAAATCAACGCCATCATTTATTGTGATTGGTTCAGATGGACGTACAACTCCAATATCTGGAGCACAGCCATATTCAGTATTCCAACAAACTATCGATAGGATGCTTACGTGATTAGTTAATTAAAATTTGAGTTTCACAAAGTTGGAATAAACCTTTTCTAGTATGATATAAAATTGAATAATGAAATATGTTTGGAACTAAAACATCTAATCAGAATACTTGTACAAAATGTGGAATGGAATTTTCATCTCAGGAAAGAATGTTGCGTCATATGATTAAAGCACACAAGCGAAAAAGATTTGAATGTGATTCATGTGGTTTTAGAAACTAAAGTTTTTAGTGATGTTTTTTAACATATAATAGGGATTATTTTATTAATTTTTTATAAATCATTCAAAAGAAATCTTTAGAAATATTGCCAATCCTATCAATTCAGCAATTCCCACTCCTAATAGATATGGAAATGTCTCAGGAACGAAATATGGCTCCATTGTAAAATACCCCATGGCGCCAATAATGTTATGCAAAAATAACATAGATGCAACAACAATCATACCGAGAGGAAGTTCTGCCTTTGTTTTGACATACATTTTAGCAAACATCCCAATTAAAACTCCGAGAATTGCCATATTGGCGACAGATACAATAGAAAGAATTAATGAATTAGATTCCATTTAGAAATCAAACACCTACAATCTTATTTACTTTTATCCAATTTGATACTGTTACGTTATAGATTGCTTGTGAACAGACGTTATACACAAACAACCTATAAGGTAACAGCACCGAAAGAGAGAGTCAGATATTCAAGAAGGTAGTAAAAATTACTTTGACTCCATTGATTATCTCACTTTCAATTCTAAATTACGTAGATATGGAATTATTTTGATTGTTCTAAACCTTGCAATGTATGTTGAAATTCCAGTTGTTGCAATTGTTGGAATTAGAAAGAAATTCTAATCTATCTACGCATTTTGTATATTTATCAAGATCATCAACTCTTTTGAGAGTATCCTCTATGTTTTTCATGTCTAGAAATGAGTTCCTTCTATAGCATCGCCCTTCATAGACTTGCAGACTGGACAACTCTTGGAGTTTCTGTTATTTGTTCTAGAAAATATACATCCACAGTCCACGCATGCCTTGATATCGGAACGTAAAACTACCATGAATTAATTATGTGTTTGTTACATATACGCATTTTTTCAACATGTAACACAATAGAAATTCCAAGTTACAAAAATAGTATGTCGTATCATTTCGTGATATCGTTAAAAATTATTTATTTTTTTGTTTAGATAGTATTTTTAAGCAAGAATGACGTTATAATCGGTAATAATGAGTAACATAATAGTTGTAATAATTGCATTACTTATTGGAGTGCCGATTGGTGCTATTGCAATTAATGCAGTGTGGTCTGCAACAGACCAGATTGTTGAAATATCTGATAACCAGCAACTGAAAACTTCATACCAAACTGGAAAAACTATGATAAACACTGCTGAAGAAGTAAAAGATAATTATGCATTTCTAAAATCAATTACCGCATTAGTTTTGATAATCGGTATTCCTGCAACAATCATTAAAGCAATAACAGGATAGTTTTTTCATATCTCTTTTAGGTTTTATTCAAGCTAAAACTTCTTAAATTTCTGCCATGAGACTAACTTTTCCATTTTCTTCTGTAAACACAAGTGTCTGTCCTTCTTTGATACCGAGAAGCTTTCTTACTTGTTCAGGAACGGTGACCTGATATCTTACAGTCACTTTACTTGCACCTAGTATCTTTGCCATTCATCAAGATTAACATGATAATTACGCATTATATGTAGCCATGAATACCAAGATTACCAAGATACATCTTATATTATTGTGAAATTGTTATAAATTATTGAAGAAAATTCTATTTTTATTTACATTAGTTTTATCTGGCGTGATTCTTACTCCTGCATTTGCACAAATAGTAGATTCAATCACGGTTACTACCGACAAGACATCATACGAAGATGGTGATACAATCTTTGTAACTGGAGAAATAAGAGAACTTCTTTCAGGAATTCCTGTTCATCTCAGCGTAATAGCACCAAACGGAAACTTGGTAACACTAGCAAACATTGACGTTGATTCAGACAAAAAATTCAGTTATGAATTTGTTGCAGGTGGAGCACTTATGAAAGCTGAAGGAACATACACGATTGTAGTACTCTATGGAACCGAATCTCGAACAGCTGAAACCACATTCACATTTGGTGAGTCAACAGGAACGCCAAGTGACGGAACCAAAATTGTAGTTTCTGGAACTGACTTTATGATTAACTATAAGATAACTGGTGGTAAGATTGTTAGCATTACTCCTGATGTAGATGCACACTCCCTGACAATAGCAATAACTGCAAGTCAGAAGGGGTCACTTGTCATCACATTGCCAAGATCTTTAATTGATGCAAGAGTTGGTGATCAAGACGATACATTCTTTGTCCTAGTAGATGGAGTAGAATTTGACTTTGAGGAAACAACAACATCTACAGACAGAACACTAACAATACAATTTCCAGCAGGTGCTGAGGAAATAGAAATCATCGCAAAAGATCCACATGCAAATCAAATAAGTAATTCAATTTTAATTGGTACTGATAAATCAAAATACGATGAAAGTGATACAATATTAGTAATTGGAAAAGTAAGAGAACTTCTTTCAGGATATCCTATTAGTCTCAGAGTAATAGCCCCAAATGGTAACTTGGTATCAACTGTGCAAGTTGATGTAAATTCAGATATGACCTTTTCTACATATCTTACCCCCACTGAATTATGGAAATATTCTGGAACATACACGATTGCAGTACTCTATGGAACCGAATCTCGAACAGCTGAAACCACATTCACATTTGGTGATATTGTGGAACCAGTTCCTGTTATAGATGATTCATCATACAAAGTTACAAAAATCCCTGATTGGATTAAAAATATGGCATTGTGGTATGGTCAAGGAAAAATTTCAGAAGATGAATTTCTTAATGCAATCAAGTATTTGATAGATAATAAAATTCTTCAAGTTAGTTCATCAGAAGAACAAGAAAAATTAGATGAAATTGAAAAAATTAATTTAGAAAATGAATTTTCGCCAAAAGAAAGAGAGTGGATTACATCAGGATCATTTCAAATTGATCGAAGTCAATACGCCATAGGTGAAAAGATTTTCCTAGTAGTTGGGGGATTAGATGTAAACGAAAAAGGTCAGATTGCAGTTATGAGACCACTA
>SCUP01000149.1 GCA_004297665.1 Nitrosarchaeum sp.
TGCAATTGGAATGGAACAAGCATACATGTTGATTAGCTGTGAAATAGGAGAAGAGCATTCGCTTTATTCACAACTAAAAGAAATTCCAGAAATTAAAGATTGTATTATCACTTATGGTAGTTATGATCTTGTTGTTAAATTTGAAACTAGTACTGCAGAGGAACTAAATACAGTTATTTCATCTAAGATTAGAAAGTTAAACAAAATTCGTAGTACCATAACGCTTCGTGTGACTTAGTTTCTTTTGATAAAATTCAAACTAATTCCTACTGCTAAAATAACACATCCTGCAATAATTATCTGAATTCCATATGTGACCCACTGTGGATTTGAATACATAAATGATGATTCTGGTCCTACTATTGATTGTCCTTGAAGGTGAAAAATCACCCCCATGATGATAATGCCAATACCTGTGATTATGACTATTTTTTTGCCTTTCATTGTATTTTCTAGGCTTGATGTCAGTAAAAAGGGTAAAGAGAATTGATACTTTGACCAAATGATTTTTTGATTCGTTCTTTAATTATTTACTTTTGATTCTAAAAAATGTACAACTGGGAATATAATGCAGAGTCAGGAGACCGTAAATATCTTAATCTGATATTATTTGTATTATCTGCATCTGCCGCTGTACTTTTGTTTTTAATATTTTTCCCTCAAATTGAGGCAATCAACCAGGAATCATCGATTTTAATTAATCTCATGTTCCTTCCTGCAGCTGCCATTGGATTTCTCTATGGTGTTAGAATTGCCGAGAGAGCTGTAAAGCCAAGTGAAATACGTAGTCCCCTCAAAAGATCAATTGTTAAAACTCTCTTGTTCTTTTTTGTCATAGGTAGTATGTTTGGCTCTGTTAATTTTGCATTAAATAATGGTAGTATGATGCCTGAATCTAGCGTCTTAGATGACGGTCTACTCCCTTGGCTAAATGAATATGTGACTGCAAACGGTGGCGCTACATTTCTAATAATTACAAGCATTGCTTTAATGGCAGGTGCAACAAAAAGAATTGTTGGACTGGGCTCTGGAATTATAGATAGACTAGTTACATGTGTTAGTACATTTGTTTTCTTTACAATGCTTATTCTCAGCTTTACACAATCTGATCATACTTCATCAGCCGTGTTTTTGTATACATTTTATCATGCAGGAATTGTCGGTGGTGCATTTTATGCAATGAATAGATTGACAAAAAATCTAAACACTATGGAAGATTTTGCAAATGGATATTAAATATTATTTCTCTAAATCTACGTAAATTCCAGATACATCATTGTTGATTCTGTCCCAGTATTTTTCACAATCTTCTGTTTTGAAATCATTTGCTTTACACTCTTTGAAATGAGCCTGATTTGCTCTTTGAATATTATCCCCAAAAAGTACATTTGAGCCTATTGCCAATGCAACAAGTGCAATTGCTGTAAGGCTTGCAGCAACTAGAATCATCCCATAACCTACATGTGCATGATTGTGAGGATCTTTCATTCAACGCAAATCAAATTCTCTTGAATTTATTCTTTTCAAGAAGTAAAATGCGATCAAATCTTGGCATTAATCAGAAAAAAACAAAAGCTAGCAATCATGTCTATATTCATTGAGTATCCAAATTCTTCAATACGAGTTTCTCGGTCCAATTAAGCTTCAAGAATGGGGACCATCAATGGAAAAAGTAGTATACTTGATAATGTCTCGCCAAAAAGACTCTTTTAACATAATTTATGCTGGCGACTGTGAACAGACCTCTGATGAGAAATTTTTCACTAGTAACTCTAGTTTCAAATGTTGGATTGAAAAATCTGGTTCTGAGAAATCACTGTATCTTGCCATTTTGCCACTATTTGAATCTGAAAACTATGAGAGAAAAAAAATCTTAGATAAAATACTTGCTCGCTATCATCCAATCTGTAATCTAGGAATTAACTACGACGTTAAACCTGACTATAAAATACACTCTAAATCAGATTCACAAAATACATCTAAAACATCTTGTCCTTGTTGTGGCTCTGAGATGAAAGTCGACAAAGTGCTTGAAACTACAACAATTATTCGCTGCATTGAATGTGGTTTGAGTGACACTAGACTTAATTCTTGATTTTATCTTGAATCTTAAATAACTCCAATGTGAGTAAATCCATTGCTTTTTTTAAATGTTCAAATTCATTAATTGAATGAATTTGCCCTTCTACTAGTGCTCTTAGCACTTTGACTGAACCTTTTTGAAATTCATCTGATGCGATAATTTCCATTGCATTGAGTTTGGACAAAAGATTGTCCAATTCTTTTCTCATTTCATCAGCTGGTGCATGTTTGTTCATAAATTATCTCAAAAGAATTTGGTATATGAATTATAGTCACAATAGATCTTCGTCTATTTCTTGAATTGGCTCTAGATATTGCTGACAGGTACAATTAGGAATC
>SCUP01000150.1 GCA_004297665.1 Nitrosarchaeum sp.
GCTCTTCCGATCTCTCAGATGAAGACAAAATTGATCAAAAAGGAATTCGAAATTCTCCTTATTTTAAACCAGACTGGTCCCCTGAATTATTATCCAACGGGAATTACATAACTCATTTTTGCGTATACAAGAATAATGTTATTGAAGAACTTAAAGGATTTCGAGGAGATTATTCTGGTAGTCAAGATTATGATCTTGTCTTAAGGGCTACTGATAAAGAAAGAAAAATCGAACACATTTCCAAGATATTGTATGGATGGAGGCAAATCCTTGGCTCTGCAGCATTGTCTACAAGTTCAAAACCATATGCATATAATGTTGCAATAACTGCGCTAGAAGATAAAATCAAAAGAAACGGATATGATGGAAAAGTTCAACAAATTACAGATACTTTTTTTTATCGTACGAAATACGAGTATGGAAATCCTACTGTTAGCATAATCATGCCTGTCTTAGAAGATCTAGAGATCTTAAAAAAATGTATACTGTCAATCAAAAAAAATACAACCCATAAATCATATGAAATAATCATCGTCGATCATTTACATAAGAAAAAAGAGTTGGAATCAATTCTGGGCAATAATTGTACTATCATAAAATTTGATGAGAAATACCAAAATTCTAAAGTCTATAATTCTGGCGCTAGGGTAGCAAATGGTGAATATTTACTTTTTTTAGATCCAAATTTAGAGATCATTACAAACAATTGGATTGAATCCATGCTTGAGGTAGGATTTATTTCTAAAGTTGGTGCAGTAGGTTGTTTACTGTTCAATAATAATGGTCAAATCTATCACGCAGGAAAAATCCTTGGATTAGATGGAATTTGTTCTAATGCACTTGAGGGAAGAAAACATGATAACATGTATTTTGGTATTGCAAATGCTATTCGAAATTGTAGTGCTGTTTCAGGAAAATGTATCATGATTAAAAAAAATGTATTTGATTCTATAGATGGATGGGATGAAAATTTATTTCAATATTTTAATGATGTAGATTTATGCCTAAGGATTTATGAGAGTGGATATAGAGTAGCATATACTCCTTATGTTAAACTGCAAAAGCAAAATCAAATAACAGATGATTTTTCAAATGAAATTGATCAAAGAAAATTATTCATTAAGAAATGGAAACATGTATTAGAAAAACCAGATCCTTATTATAATGAAAATCTTTCACATGTTAATGGAGGTTACTTTCTTACATCTTCACCTCCTTTACCACGTTTGATGACTTTGCTACTTGAGGTGTATTATGAAAGAATTGATTTACAAACACAATTCCCAGAAGTAGCAGAAGGTGATTATTCTAACTTGTTAAAATGGGTAATTAATGAAGGAATAATTAATGATTCATACATGGTTACTTTAGCTCCTTTTGATAAAGATTTTGAGATTTTGCTTCAGAAATATTCTCAATAATTTAAAAATCTAACCAAATTCAAAAAATAAACCTAAAAACTAAAACATTAATCTATAATTTCTAACCCAAATCATAATAAAGACATATGAACACATTAGTAAAAACGAAACATTAAATCATAAACTCTTACACTTCATAATGAAATTTATTTCAAAAAAAGTATTTATTAAAATTTATGTGATTTTTAATGAAAATTGCATTATTATTTAGATATGTTTTAATGAGATTACTGATGAACAAATAAAATGTTATGTAATGTTATTGGAGAACTTTGGAAAAAACGTTCTCTTATATTTGCTTTAGCGCTTAACGATATTAAATTAAGATACAAAAATTCTTTTCTTGGATTCATTTGGTCTTTTTTAGAACCATTACTGATTCTTACTGTATTGTTTTTTGTGTTTACACATGTAATCAAAAACACTATTGAATTTTATCCTCTCTACTTACTGTTAGGATTGATAATTTGGTATATGTTTACTCGTTCTACAACCATGGGACTCTCTAGTCTGACTGATAACGCACATATTATACAAAAAATTTATCTCTCGAAAGAAATTTTTGTGCTAAGCTCTTGTTTAACAGGCTTTATGATGATGCTAATTGAATTTGTCGCATTTGGAGTTTTTCTTGCTATATTTAATTTTGTTCCACCGACTACGATTTTTTTATTTCCATTATTATTAATCGAGCTCTTTATTTTATCAGTAGGAATTTCATTACTATCATCAATTTTAAATGTGTATTTTCGAGATATCCGATTTATCTGGCAAGTAGTTTTACAAGCTGGCTTTTTTCTCACTCCTATAATTTATTCTTTTGAAATGTTTCCAGCTAATATAAGAGCAATTTTAGAATTAAATCCAATATCTCATTTTATCACAACTGCTCATGATCTAGTGCTTTATGGAAGATTACCAACTATTTACTCAGTGCTTTATGTTATGCTAATAACTAGTTCAATATTTGTACTAGGCTATGTGGTATTCAGAAAAAAAGAATCAAAGATAACAGAGGAGATATAAAAGTTGAACAACGAAATAGTTTTAGAAATTAAAAATTTATCAAAAGTTTTCAAAATATATCATGAAAAAAATAACACCATTTTCGAATTCATCGTATCATCTTTTAAGCGAAGTAAAAAATTTGAACATTTGGATGTTCTAAAAAATGTGTCATTTAATGTACGAAAAGGAGAAATGTTGGGAATAATTGGAAGCAATGGAAGTGGTAAATCAACATTATTAAAAATAATTGCAAATATCTTAATTCCTGATTCTGGACAAGTTTCTATAACTGGCAAAGTAATCCCGTTATTAGAGATAGGTACTGGCTTTAATGGTGAGCTAACTGCTAGGGATAATGTTATCTTGTATGGCCTACTTTTAGGATTTTCTAAAAAAGAAATTTTAAATAAATTAGAAAAAATAATAAAATTTGCTGAACTTGAAAATTTTGTTGATACCAAACTAAAAAATTTCTCAACTGGTATGTATGCAAGACTTGCTTTTTCTACTGCAATAGAAGTTAATCCTGATATATTGCTAATAGACGAAGTTCTTTCTGTAGGGGATGAATCCTTTCAGCACAAAAGTTTCAAAAAGTTTTTAGAATTTAAATCTAAAGGTAAAACCCTCATTTTTGTTTCACATAATTTAGAACAAGTCAAAAAACTATGTGATAATGTAT
The DNA here is from genome assembly GCA_004297665.1 of Nitrosarchaeum sp. Taxonomy (GTDB): domain Archaea; phylum Thermoproteota; class Nitrososphaeria; order Nitrososphaerales; family Nitrosopumilaceae; genus Nitrosarchaeum. The sequence goes on from SCUP01000150.1 coordinate 3,112, forward strand.
TGTGGCTAAAAAATGGTCACGTCGAATCATACGGTGAACCTGAAAAAGTAATCAAAGATTATCTTGATTCCTCATGAGATATTTATTAAAATAACGTAAAACTCAAAGATTATAACACAATTTGAAATATACATAAAAAGAGAAATCATGCTTCCAGGCATTAAGATAAAAGAAATAAAAAAATTTCCGGATGAAAGAGGATCTTTTGCAGAAATTTTTCGTGAGGATTGGTCAGATCTCATAGAATCTGAAGATAAAATTATACAAGTAAACCTTTCATATTCATATCCTGGTATGATTCGAGCATGGCATAGACATCATAGAGGACAAGTTGATTACTTCATAACAGTTAGAGGCGCAACAAAAATCTGCGCATATGATGATACAGAAAAATCTCCAACAAGAGGCAATCTTGATGAAATTATTTCAAGTGAAGAAAAAATTCAATGTGTTAGAATTCCCGGATATTATTACCACGGCTTTAAATCAATTGGTTCTGAGCCATCTTTGGTAGTTTATCTTACAACAAAATTATATGATTACAAAAATCCTGATGAAGAACGAAGACTTTGGAATGATCAAACAATAATTAATCCAAGAACAAACAAACCGTTTGACTGGAATGCTTTACCTCACAAATAGACATGAAACTTTTAGTTTGTGGTGGTGCTGGATTTATTGGAAGTACGTTCATAAAAAATTTTCTTAAAAACAATCTACACGATTCAATATTAAATTTGGATAATCTTGCAATTGGTTCAAATCTAAAAAATCTTGAATCCTTAAAAAATAATTCAAATTACTCATTCATAAAAGACGACATAAAAAATCAATACACTATAAACAAACTTGTAAAAGATTCAGATGTTATAGTGAATTTTGCAGCTGAATCACATGTTGATAGAAGTATTGCAAATCCAAAACCCTTCATTGATACAAATATTTTAGGAACATATTCACTTTTAGAAGCAACAAGAACATATGACAAGCAATTCATCCATATTTCTACTGATGAAATTTATGGTGATGCATATGGGCAATCATCATTTAATGAAAATTCACAAATTAATCCTAGTAATCCATATGCAGCTACAAAGGCAGCAGCTGATCACCTAGTAGCATCTTACCATAAAACATATGGAATTAATTGTATAACAACTAGGTGCACAAACAACTTTGGACCAAACCAATTTCCAGAAAAACTAATTCCAAAGACAATTATTAGAATCATAAAAAACCTCAAAATTCCTCTATATGGAGATGGAACCCAAATTCGAAGCTGGATTTATGTATATGATCATGTACATGCAATTGAATCGTTAATTACAAAGGGAACGTCAGGTCAGGTTTACAATATTACTGCATATGAGGAGATCACTAACAAAAGCATAGTTGAAAAAATTCTAGATATTCTGGGAAAACCTTACTCCATGATAGAGTATGTTGGAGATAGACCAGGACATGACAAACGTTATTCAATTGATTCATCAAAAATAGAAAAAGAAATTGGCTGGAAACCTAAATACAAGTTTGATGATGCACTAAAACAAACTGTGGAATGGTATTTACAAAACAAGTCTTGGTGGGACCCATTAATTGATGAAAATACATTACACCCTCAACCCTGGACAATAAAATAAACATGAAATATCTTGTAACTGGTTCTACAGGCCTTGTAGGTTCTCAAGTAGTAACGGAT
>SCUP01000151.1 GCA_004297665.1 Nitrosarchaeum sp.
GATGATTTTGAGAGAGTTAGAAAAAAGACTCCACATTTGGCAGATATGAAACCAGGTGGAAATTATGTAATGAATTCACTGGATAAAATTGGAGGCATACCATTTGTACTAAAAAAATTAGCAGAAAGAAAACTAATTCATGATAATTGTATTACAGTAACTGGAAAATCAATTAAAGAAAATCTTGCATCAATGAATATTCCAGAGCCAGTACAACAAATAGTCAAATCAATAGATAATCCAATTCATTCAGTAGGCACAGCTGTGATATTGAAAGGAAGTTTGGCACCAGACGGTGCAGTTATTAAAACAGCAGGTGTTGAGATGACAAAATTTACAGGCAAAGCCCGAGTTTATGACAGAGAAGAATATGCATTTGACGCAGTAGCTAAAGGCGAAGTTGAAGAAGGTCAGGTACTAGTAATCAGATATGAAGGTCCCAAAGGTGGACCTGGAATGAGAGAGATGCTAGCAACTACTGCGGCACTTGTAGGTCAAGGTTTGGGTAAAAAAGTTGCAATGGTAACCGATGGTAGATTTTCTGGAGGCACACGTGGATTCATGGTAGGACATGTTGCTCCAGAAGCATATGTGGGAGGTCCAATTGCACTGGTAAAAGATGATGATGAAATTACAATAGATACAGAAACTAACATAATTGATCTTCATGTATCTACTGAAGAATTAGAAAAAAGAAGAAAACTGTGGAAACAACCAAAACCAAACTATACCACAGGGGCATTAGCAAAATATGCAACATTGGTTGGCTCTGCAGCACAAGGGGCAATTACTAGTCCAATTCTATAATTTTAATTCTTCAAGTAATGCATCCCAATTAATTTTTTCTTGTTCCACAACATAAATTTTCAATAGGGTTTCCCATGCACAGCTCAGATCAGTTTTAAATTTTTTAAAACCGTTTACACTTGATAATGAAATCAAGTTTTTTGGATTGTATTTTACTTCATCAATGGACACACAGTGTACAGTATCATTTCTAACCTCAAATAGTCTAGACATGTCTCTAGTATATTCAGGTCCGAAAACAGTCCAATCAAGAAATGTTCGAATTTTACGATTTATTGGAATTAAATTAAGAAGATAAAGCAATTCTTTGCCATCATTTTGATTAGAATATGATACTATTCTCAATCTAATTATCTCATCAAAGAGAAATGCCATTTTTGAGAATGCCGATAAAACACTGTTTCTGTTTTTTATAACGATTAATTTAGAATCAAAGCCATTTTTTAAAGTTCCATCATTTAGGAAATAATGCCTATTTTTATCAATGATGTACAGCCTAGCATTGTGTGAAATTTTTTTTTGTTTCTTTATGATTTCAAGAAAATCAGAAACATTCATGCTACGACAAATAATCCATAATCAATTAAGGATTTTGACAATTTTCAGCAAAAATATCATAATGATCAAATTGTTCACAAGGTTTATAGATCGCCAAGCAAGATAAAATTCAGAGATAACAGGAAAAGAAATCACATTGAATTACTGTTGTCTACTACAGATTTTCCATGCCTAAAACATCATAGTATGCACGTGGAATCATTTTTTGAGCCTTGAAAAAGACGTTGTTAACTGCAGTATCAAGCACGTATGTTTTGGCCCAATCATCTTCGCTTCTAACTGAGCGTCCAAATCCCTGAAGTAATTTAGTTAGAGTCTGAGAAGTATACCACAAAGGAAATTTATCCATTTTTGCTTTTGTTCTTTTTTCTTTATAATTAGGATATGGAACTTTGGCAATAATTTGGAATCGAGACAAATCATCTTTGAGGTCTACTCCTTCCCACAGTGAAGAAGAAAGCAAAACGCCAGTAGGATCAGATGCATGTTCGGAAATAATTTCATCTTGTGTTTTTCCATCTTTGTTATAGCTATGACAAATTCTGATTCGTCTAGTATTTTTTGGTGAAAGATATCTCAAGATTTTTTGACATCGTGGAACAGATGATGTTAAAATTAAACCCCTTTCACCAGAATGCTCATCCATTATTCTATCAATGGTTTTTATCACTTCAAGTTCATCATCTTCAGTAGAGCCATAGCTTAACCGTTTAATGTTTAAAAGATCAATTCTTCTGTGTTCGATTGGAAATGGGGATTTTGGAGTATCAATAAATGCAACATCATCTTGTTGCAATCCCATATTTTCACAAAAACTGAATTTATCAATAGTGGCAGACATGAATATTTGGTATTCAGTAGTGAAAAAAGAGTTAGCAAATGTGGAAACATCAATAGGTTTTACAGAGATTGTTCTAAAATTTCCATTCAAGTCGTGAGTGGGATCATTTACTACAAAATTATCCTTGTTAGTAAGAATATCAATTTTAGCCTGAGCAGCTCTATCATAACGTCGCTCTAGTCTTGTAATGGATTCATAATCAGGCTCTTTTTGGTATGAATCGCTTTCTTTGATATCCTTGATTTTTTTGGCATAAGAGTATGCAATATCGTCAATTAGCTGTATCATTGAATCCAAATCAGTAAAATCATATTTGGCAGCATTTAGATTGCACTCTTCTACTTGACCACTGAATATATCAAATCCAATAAACTGCATTATTTGATCTTCTATTTTATGAGATTCATCAAATATCGAAACTTTTCTATCAAGATAATCTTCAAAGAGTTTTTTGTTAAATTTCATAATTTGAAAAAACGCATAATAATTCCAAAGAGAGTGTTTTGAAACAAGGGCATCATATTTTTGAAGATAGTAATGACAAGATTTAGCTTCTTGAGTATTGTCTTCTACTTGTTTAATTGTAGGCTTGAACTTACAAACTTCAATTATTTCCTTGCCATTTTTGTTTATTTTTTCCTGACATTGTCCCTTATCACATGTCAATCCCCATCTCATAGCTTTTCTGGCATTGTCTACTTTTTCAGATTCCATCATTTTCAGACATGCAAAATTTTGTTTTCCTTTAACGGGTTTAAGAAATGGAATATCTTTGATATATTGATCCTGAAGATGCTTTGATGCAGTTATGGTAAATGAACTATCAAAGTATCTCGAAACAGTTGCTCCTACTAGTGATTTTCCTACCCCAGTTGGAGCACATAAAATGATTTTCTTGTAACCAGACTTTAATTTCTCCTCAATTTCTAATATGATCTTTTTTTGAATATCACGTGGAGAAAATTGTTCTGGAAATTTTTCTAAAAGAGACAGGATTGAATCTGTTTTTCTTTAATATTAAAAGCATGGAGTTCTAATATTATCAGAGATTTTTTTAATGTAGTTTAATATCTAGTAATATCACATTAAATCATGGAATTACTAGAAGACAAGATGAGAGTGTGGCTAGAAAGTGCCAGATTTGTCAAGGCAATTCCAGGCGTTTATGTTTTGTATAACAGAAACAAAGATGTGATCTACATAGGAGAGAGTAGGAATTTGGAAGAAACGTTTACAAAATATGTAGATACTGGATTTGAAGGAAACGAATGCAAGCAAAAAACGCAGTCATATCAACGAGAATTTACAAATAACCCAAAAGAACGACAAATCCAGCTAATTGAAGAATTCAAAAAGGAATCAGGGAGATTGCCATCTTGCAATACCGAGATAGCGCTAGAAACGCATTGATTTTCACAAACTGCTTGTTCTAATTTATCAGTATTTTAGTCAGGCGTAAATATAGAGAAAGTAATTAATTTAAGATCGACGTAACCAAGAAGTGCACCAGTGTTATTATTGCGAGCAACTTTTTGACTCTAAAGAAGCCCTGTATGATCATGTAGAGATTCATTCAGATATTGAAAGAAATCAAGAGATAATGGATAAAAAAAAGAATGCAAAAAAAGGCTAGCCTCGTTTGTATTTCTCAAACAGTCACTAAACAAAATTAGAGCAAAGGTTAGAAAATATACATTCAGGAATACAAATAACAATTTTGAAATAAAAAATATGGAATGGGTCGAAGTTTTACTAAAAAGATCATGTGATAAAACACTAACAAAAAGCGAAGTATTACACAGTTTATTTCACATGATTGAAATAAATGAAAATACATTAAACCAAATACAGTTAGACAAACGAGAGTTTGGACCAGAATTAGAAGAGCTAAAACAAACAGAAATCAGAGATTTAAATTTCCATTTAAAATATTATCGTAGCCTTGTTAATTACATCAATTCAATACCTGAAAATAAAATGATTAAACAAGGGTAAATAAAAAAACAAGCCAAATCATATAAAGCAGATTAGATCAGAGTGTTATTTCGTAATTTTTTGAACATAATATCATATTCTTGTTGTTTTTCTACTATCTGTCCATA
>SCUP01000018.1 GCA_004297665.1 Nitrosarchaeum sp.
CCACAACACAAATCAAACCCACCTACTCAATCCAAACCACAACACAAATCAAACCCACCTACTCAATCCAAACCACAACACAAATCAAACCCACCTACTCAATCCAAACCACAACACAAACCAGTAGTAAATAAAAAATAGATTTTAATTTTTTATTTTAGATAGATGTATGTGTGCAATTTTCCATGTTGGTTGCTTAACTAACACAAAAGTTGCTCTACCTTCAATTGAAATATGTTCACCCGTGTATGCTTTGGTATCTACAAGCATTCCTTTTTGATTTAATTCCAAAGCTACAACAGCTGCATTTCCAAATACACTTATTTTTGGATTTTTAATTTGATAGTCATAATCAGAAATACTTATGAATTTCAGTTCTTCTAATTCTACTGTGGTTTGAAAATCTTTTAGATCATATGGTGGTAGATCACTAAAACTTGAAAACCTAGAATCATTGAGATGAATGTCTCTAAGTGATGAAAAATCTTTTGTCTTTCCTGATTCAAACAGTGTTTCAATTATTCTAATAATTTCTTCATTTTCAGACAAAATCGTTATTTCAAATATGAAAAATTATCAGTTTAAGTCTTCTGGACTAGATACGTCAAAAAACACTAGTAATTTCCTGATAATCTTTATTAATTATCAGTTGTATGTAACATTTGAATTTCAATGAGCACAATGATAACTGGTAAATTAGGTGTCTTATTACTAGTTGATCTAGTACTGTAAAAAGTGCTCTGAGTTTTAACACATTAAAATTATGGAGATAGATTTGATTGAATAAAATGGAAACTATGACAGGTGCCAGAGCATTGATGGTTGCTATGGAAAAAGAAGGTGTCAAAGAAGTATTTGGCTTACCAGGAGGTGCAAACCTTCCAATGTATGATGAATTTGCTAGATGTAATATTCGACACATCTTGGTTAGACATGAGCAATCTGCAGCACATATGGCAGATGGATTTGGACGAGTCAGCAGAAAACCTGGCGTGTGTTTTGCCACATCTGGGCCTGGTGCTACTAACATTTTAACTGGAATTGCTACTGCCCAAGCTGATTCTGCCCCTATGATTGCAGTTACTGGTCAAGTTCCAGTAGCGATGATCGGAAAAGATGCATTTCAGGAAAGTGATATTATTGGAATGGCAAACCCTGTCGTAAAGTATGCATTTCAACCTAGATCTCCTGATGAAATTCCAATGGTAGTTAGAAAAGGATTCTACATTGCAGAAACCGGTCGCCCTGGACCTGTTCTTATTGATATTCCAAAAGATGTCCAACAAAAAGAAGCGTCTATGGTTTTTCCTGATGAATTCAAAATTCGTGGTTATCATCCATGGGCTAATCCTGACATTGCAAATGTTGAAAGAGCAATTGAAATGTTACTTGGTGCAGAAAGACCTATTATCTTAGCTGGTGGTGGAACAATCATCTCATCTGCATTTGCAGAACTTCAATCTATAGCTGAATTACTTATGATTCCAGTAGTTACTACTTTCAAAGGAAAAGGTGCGTTTCCAGAGAATCATCCATTATCATTGGGACCAATTGGAATGCATGGTCATGCAGAGGCAAACAAAATGATGACTGAAGCTGATTGTGTATTGGCAATAGGTACAAGATTTTCTGATAGATCTGTTGGAACCTTTGAAGCATTTGAAAAGAGGCTAAAAATTATTCATATGGATGTAGATCCAGCTGAAATTGGTAAAAATCAAACTACTTCAGTTGCAGTAGTTGGCGATGTGCGTGCATCACTTAGAATTATGGTAAAAATGCTTATGCAAAAAGCAATCAAAAGAACTGAAGAAAATACTTGGATTAAACATGTAAAAGAAACCAAAGAATATTGGAAAGAAAATTTGAAATTACATCCAGGTGAAATGGGTGCTGCAAAAATCTTGAGAAAGCTCAGAGAAGTATTACCTCATGAATCTATTGTAACTACTGAAGTAGGTCAACACCAAATGTGGGCATCTCTATTTTATGATGTAATCCAACCTGGTACTTTCTTTAGTTCTACTGGACTTGGAACTATGGGATGGGGATTCCCTGCTGCAATTGGTGCCAAAGTAGCAAGACCTGATGT
>SCUP01000152.1 GCA_004297665.1 Nitrosarchaeum sp.
GGAATAAAAGAAATGTCCACTGCAGAGATTTGCAAGATGATAGGAAAACACTTGGGGGAAAATTCTTTTCTTTATTGGGCTTACAAAAATAAAATCGATGTGGTGGTACCTGGAATTATGGATGGTGCTGTAGGAAGTCAAATATGGTTATTCACGCAGAGACACAATGATTTTAAATTGAATTTGACAGCAGATGCAGATTTGTTGTCAGGATTAATATTCAAAGCAAAAAAATCAGGAGCTTTAATGATTGGTGGGGGAATTTCAAAACACCACACATTATGGTGGAATCAATACAGAGAAGGTTTGGATTATGCATTTTACATTACAACTGCGCAAGAATTTGATGGTAGTCTAAGCGGTGCACTAGTAAGAGAAGCCATTTCATGGGGAAAAGTTACGCAGCAAGCTAGACAAGCTACCCTACATGCAGAAGTGACAACAATTTTACCGTTCATTTATGCAGCACTGGTTTCAAAACTAAAGTAATCAAATCAGGTAAAAACTATTATTCGATAGAATTCAATGCATCACATTGTATCATAGAATAAGGATTAAAGAATTAAGACCAATCAATTTGGAAGGCGGTTATCTGATAGATGGATTTCCTTCAGTGGGATTTACCAGTGCAATTGCAACAGAATCAATGATACAGACATCGCAATTTAGTTTAGCAGGAATAATTGATTCAGATAGTTTCCCACCAATGAGTTTGATTAAAGAGGGCAAGCCAAATTATCCAACACGTATTTTTGTAAACGATGAGCTCAAAGTTTCAGTTTTTTTATCATATCTTACTCTTCATGAATCATTACACAGAATTGCTGCAAAGACAATGCTCAAGTGGGCAAAAAAACAAAAAATAGAACTAATTGTAAGCAGTATGGCAGTAAAATCCTTAGACGGAATAGAAGGAATGATTGCAGTAGGAAACACTGATTCTGCAAGAACAAAATTAAAAAAATCAGGATTAAAAAGTCTGGAGTATGGAACAATTCCAGGAATACCAGGAATGTTACTTAATGAAGGAAGTATTACAAAACAGGATGTAATTGTAATTCTTTTTCATTCAGATGGTACAGGTCCAGATTTTAGATCAAGTGCAGAATTATGCATTGGGATGTCACAGTTAATTCCTGGCACATCTTGTGACATTTCACTTTTACAGAAAGAAGCAGAGAAAGCAGAACAATCAATTAAAGATACAGATGAAGAATCACGACAGTTAAAAGATTCAATTTACGGATAAAAAAATTATCAAATTATCATGTTTATTTTATAACATGTCAATAAAAATAGAAAATCAATGGAACAAATAATAGAATTTGCAGTGACAGTTATAATTATTTCAGCATCAGGGGCAATGGCACCAGGTCCTTTATTTGCGGCAAACATAGCATACGGGTTACAAGGCGGTGGAAAAGCAGGAATAAAAATGGCAGTAGGCCATACAATTGTAGAATTACCACTTGTGATTTTGTTAGGAATTGGAGTATTTTCATTTGAAATTTTTCCAGAATTTAGAGTATTGATTTCAATTTTGGGTGCAATCGCACTTTTTGTATTTGCTGGGATTCAAATTAAAACAACATTACAGATGAAAGAAACAACTTTCAATCTAAAACACAATGCAGTTCTTACAGGGATTACACTTAGTGCATTAAATCCATTTTTCATCATATGGTGGTTAAGTGTTGGTTTTAAATTAATTTCAGATGCGATGCTGATATGGGCGTTTGTAGGGATAATTATTGTTTTTTTATTACACATATGGATGGATTTTGTGTGGTTATATTCAGTGGCATGTCTTGCCGCTAAAAGTTCAAAAATACTTTCAAATAAGAATTATAAAATTTTAATGATTGGTTTAAGTGCCATGGTGATATATTTTGGAATATCATTTATAACTGATGTAATTTAACCGCAATCTAAAATTTCAACTTCAGGTTTACAATCAACGTTAAATAAATTAATTTTTTCAACTAAAACATTACAAAATTCTGGATCAAGTGATTTCTCATATGATTTTAAATCAGATATAATTGCAATATGTTGTAATCCACAAGGATAGACTGCAAATCCAAGAATGATTCCAATAGTGAAAATACCCACACAAGCTAGAATCAAGTATCTAAGAGATTTAATTTTTTGTAATGTCAATTTCTATTGTGGAGACATTACGTGTTTTACCATCTTGAGATGTAAGTGAATCAGATAAAATTCTAACATCGCTGATAACATACCCAACAGTATTCATTCTTTTAACAATCATTTGAGATACATCAACTGCCTGAGTAATTCGTTTACCTCTAGCCTTAATTGTAACAGTGTGTCTTGTTGAAAGTTGTGTCAAAGTAGCTGAAACATATGTCATTATTGGTTTAGTGCCAACAAAAATTACATCGCGCTCTTCAGGATTATGTCTAGTTTCAGATGAAGGTTCACTAGTTAAGGGCAATTGCGGTTCTGGTTCAGGTGCAGATAATTGTGGTTCTGGTTCAGGTGCAGATAATTGTGGTTCTGGTTCAGGTGCAGATAATTGTGGTTCTGGTTCAGGTGCAGATAATTGTGGTTCTGGTTCA
>SCUP01000153.1 GCA_004297665.1 Nitrosarchaeum sp.
GAGGGCTCGGAGGGCTTCGATCCCTCGACCTAGCGGTTCGAAGCCGCTCGCACTATCCAGACTGTGCTACGAGTCCAAACAAGTAAGAATTTAACAGGCCTAAATATCTGTCTAGATACTTTGAAAATATCTAAGAAAGTAGCTGGTGTTGAATATGCAATTAGAGATATTGTTCTAGCTGCAAGAAAAGTTGAACAAACAGGAATGAAAGTTGATTATCTCAACATTGGTGATCCTGTACAATTTGGTTTCCAACCTCCTGATAATGTAAAAGAGGCAATGATTAATGCAATACGAAAAGGAGAAAACTATTACTCTGCATCAGAGGGTCTCAAAGAACTACGAGTAGAAATTGCAAAAAAAGAAAATGCAAAGGGACTATCAATTTCATCTGATGATATTCTAATTACAAATGGTGTCTCTGAAGGACTTGATATGGTGATTTCATCAATTGTTGAAGAAGGTGATGAAGTACTATTACCAGGACCATATTATCCACCATATGCCTCGTACGTCAGACTACATGGTGGAATTCCTGTAGAGTTTGCAGTTGATTTGGACAACTCTACACCTGATATTGATGATATTAAATCAAAGATTACCTCAAAGACTGTTGCAATTTGTTTGATTAGTCCAAACAATCCAACTGGTATTGTATTTAATGAATCGTCACTTAAAAAATTAGTTGAAATTGCAAATCAGCATAATCTATACATAATCTGTGATGAAATTTATGATCAAATAATTTTTGATCAAAAATTTGTAGGAATTGGTAAAGTAGCTGGAGATTCACCTGTAATTGTTCTTAATGGATTCTCCAAAGTTCATCTAATGTCTGGATGGCGAATTGGTTACATTGCATTTAACCAATCCTCAAAACTTGATGCACTGCGAGAAAATCTTCCTAAACTTGCACGAGTAAGAATTGCCACAAATCTTCCAGTTCAATATGCAGCATTAGAATCACTACGAGGACCTCAAGGATACATCTCTGAATTTGTATCTGAATTAAAAAAGCGAAGAGACTTGGTTGTAAAAAGATTAAATTCAATGCCAGGTTTGTCTTGTCCAAATCCACAAGGTGCATTTTATGCTTTTCCAAAGATTGAAGATAATCGATTTGGAACTGATAAAGAATTTGTACAAAAACTCTTAGAATCAAAAGGAGTGCTAACAGTACATGGATCTGGCTTTGGAGAAAAATACGGTAGTGGACATTTTAGACTAGTCTATCTGCCTAGTCTTGAAATTTTAGATTCAGCAATGAACAAGATTGAAGAGTTTGTCAGTCAATAACTCCAAGTAGATAACTTTTCTGGAATTATCTCTATAATACAATTAGTATCATCTAGTAACTCTATTGCTGATTTGTTTTGCATGCTTTTGAAATATCTTGCCAGTATTTTTTTTGCAATTTGTTTTACTTTATTATTTTCTAAAATTATGTTTGCATTTCCCTGACCCATTACACCATATATTGGAGAATTAATTCCTGCATCTACACAAAATGCAACTTTGTTGTTTTTCTTTACGTTTTTTGCCTTTTGGGTTCTAGTGTTTGTGCCAATGTAGATTTTTTTTGAACTATACATATACCAAACAGGTACTATGTGTGGAGTTTTATTTCCTATAGTTGCAAGATGTAAAACTTTTTGAGTTTTTAAAAATTCATCTCTGCGATTCATGTTTTCTAAATCCTACTAGTATCATAAAAATACCAAAGCCAATCATGCCTATTGATACTTTCTCATTGGTAAATTCTGAATTTACAATAAAGTCCTCTACAAATTCTGGACCCCACAATATTACTTGTCTGACAAGAACAATTCCTGCCATAATTAGAAAAAGTGCACCAATTGCAGTATACCAATTTCTCCCTCGTCTATAATATTCGTGGCTCATCACTAGCAAAATTATACTTAGATAATTTTGATACCTGGATTTTTTATCTTGTTTCTTATCATTGCATTTAACAATAATGGTGTTGAAATCTCTGCAAGATATGATAATTCTCCCGGTCCCAAGTAAATTGGTCTTAATCCTTTAATTTCATTAATCAAACCATTTACCACTTCAATTGATTCTTTATCATCACCACATACAAAAATATCATAATCAAGTACCATTGTCGGATTGACAAGTTTCTTTTCAGAAATAACATGAAATGCAGAAACTAGTTTTGATTTGTTTGTCATATATTTTAAAACAAGTTGATATGAAAATGGTTTGTTTTCTTTAATTGGAATAAATTCAAACCCTACATCGGTTTTTACCATTGGAACAATTGGTGATACAACTACACAACTATCTTTGACTACAGGTAAAATTTCTGAGCAAACAGAATCAATATTCTCATAAGGAATTGATAAAATCAAAACATCGCTATCTCTGGCAACTGAAACGTTATCGTTTCCTGTAATTGTTCCATTGATTTGCCCAAATGATTCTTTTGCAAGATTTGTGTATTCTTTTGCAGACTCTGATGCTCTTGCGGCATCTCTGGAACCTACTATTACATTATGGTTCTGAGACCATCTAAGAGCAAAACCTTTTCCCATTCCTCCAGTTCCGCCAATAATCCCAATTTTCATGATATTGTCCTGAGAATCTTATTATTATCTTTATTTGACATTCGATCATATTGGGCTCAATTATTTTTCTGAGACATGGTCAGGCAAAAAATAATCTTGAAAGAATTCTAACTGGAAGAACTCCAGGTGTACCACTAACTGAAAAGGGAATTGATCAAGCAGAAAAGGCAGCAAAATTCTTAGAACACATGAATATCTCTGCAATTTATTCTAGTCCTATTGAAAGAGCAAGACACACTGCAGAAATTGTTGGCAAACACAATTCCATTGATGTAACAATTGATGATAGACTAATTGAACTTGATATGGGAAAATTTACTGGTGTGCCATACGATGAAATCTTTAATAGTCATGGCAATGTTTTTATGAAATTCTATAATGGTGAATTAGAAATTGCTCATAACGGTGTTGAGACTTTCTCAGAAGTAAAAAAACGTATACTAGGTATTGTAGATCATGTCATTGAAAATCATCCTGATCAAAACGTTGTACTTGTAACTCACATGGATCCAATCAAAGCAATGCTATCTACTGTAGTGGATCTTACACCTACAAACCTATTTGAATTAATTAT
>SCUP01000154.1 GCA_004297665.1 Nitrosarchaeum sp.
TGCAGAAATTTATGCGCCAAATGGAAATAGTTTTTCTGTAAATTCAAAGAAACAAAGAGTTGCAGAGATTAGCAGAAGAGAATTAGATAAACAAATAGCACATCAAGCCCAAAAAAATGGCGCCATAATCAAAGTAAGAACTAGTTTTCAAGAACTAACAGATAAAGGAGTAAGAACCAGTGAAGAAGAAATAGAATGTCAGATTTTTGTTGATGCAAGAGGAGTGTCATCTCTTATACATAAAGACAGGACAGGAATTTTATCATCTGCTCAATACGAAATTTATGCAGATTGGATAAAAAAAGGAATAGTACAGGTGTTTTTTGATCAAGAAAAATATCCAGGATTTTTTGCATGGGTAATTCCATCTGACCAAGGCAAAGGAAAGATAGGAGTGGCAGGAAAAGGAATCAATGTTGTAGAGGCAATAGAAAAATTTCTGTGTACAATGGGAAACTATTCTACAATTAGGAAAATTTATGCCCCCATTTGGATTAAAGGACCAATTGACAAATTCATTGATGGAAAAATAGTGATAATTGGCGATGCAGCAGGACAAGCAAAACCAACTACTGCCGGAGGAATTTACTCTAGTGGAATGGGAGGATTGTATGCAGGACAAGCAATTTCAAAATTCTTAGAAACAAAAGACAAGTTAGATTTAGAAGAGTATCAAAAGAGATGGACAGAAAAATTTGGAAAAGAATTTGAAAAGCAACTATTTGCAAGAAAAATTTTAGAAAGATTAGACAACAATACCATCAATAAATTATTTGAATCAATTACGCCAGAAATCACAAAAGAGATTTCTGAAAAAGAGGATTTTGATTTTCATACTGGCTCCATAATAAAATTACTTGGGATCAAAGGTTCACTCAAAACTGCTCAAGCCATAATTGGCGGAGAATTTAAAAAACTTCTGAGTTGAAGCGTCCAGATTCTGGGCAAGATATAAATGATGTTTACAGAAAGTTGTGGCATGTCATCTACTATTTCGTTACCATTGTGTAGTTGTTGTCACAGACACATTATGCCTAATGATAAATGTGTAAAATTCAATTGCCCAAATTGCGGTGAGAAATTAATATGGAGATGTGAAAGTTGCAGAGAATCCGCAAAAACATACATTTGTGGTTCATGTAATTTTCAAGGACCTTAGAAATTGACTCAGTTACTATTAGTTACTAAAATTCTTCCAACTGGAATGGATGTAGATCTTGACAAGCTATCTGAAACCATCAAAGGATCATTAAAAGAAGGAATACAAATGAAAAGACATGCAAAAGAGCCATTAGCATTTGGATTAGAATTTCTCAAAGCTGAATTTGTTTTAGAAGACAAAGAAGGTCAGATGGATTCTCTAGAAGATTCTGTTAAATCTGTTGAGGGTGTTAGTGAATTTGAAGTACTCAACATGAGCAGAATGTCAGTAGACATGAAATAGGTGATTTCTTGGTACGCAAAGATGAACCTTTGCAGATGCGAGTGGGAGAAGCTAAACAAAGAGACGTCGGTAAAAAACGCGCTAGAATTGGACCAGATGCCATGGATCATCTCAAAGTCACACCAGGTGATATTATTGAAGTCATGGGATCAAGAACTAGTTGCGCAGTTGTTTGGCCAGTAGATGAAGACGAAAAATCTGCAGATATAATAAGAATTGATGGACAGACAAGAAAAAATGTTGGTGCATCATTAAATGATATAGTAAAAATAAGAAAAGCTACATCAAAAATTGCAAAATCAGTTGTACTAATACCAGTAAATGATTCTGTAACAGTCGATAAAGAGTTTACAGATTTTGTAAAAAACAGATTGAAAGGATTACCAATTACTCATGGGGATGAAATTTCTGTAATGATCTTAGGAAACTCGATGGACTTTAAGATTAGCAAGACATCCCCAAAGCACATAGTCAAAATTGACAGAGCCACAAATCTCACAATCTCAACAGAGGCATCAGGTGATAGAAAAACCAGAGTGACCTATGAGGAAGTTGGTGGTCTTGGGCACGAAATAAAATCAATGCGAGAAATTGTGGAACTACCATTAAAGCATCCAGAATTATTTGTAAGATTAGGTGTAGAACCACATAGTGGAATTTTACTGTATGGTCCTCCAGGTTGTGGTAAGACATTGATTGCAAAAGTTCTTGCAAGTGAATCAGAGGCAAACATGTTTTCAATTAACGGTCCAGAAATAATGAACAAGTATTACGGTGAAACAGAAGCAAAATTAAGAGACATCTTCAAAGAAGCAAAAGACAATTCCCCAAGTATAATATTCATTGATGAGATTGATGCCATTGCTCCAAAAAGAGAGGAAGCATATGGTGATGTAGAAAAAAGAGTTGTTGCTCAATTACTAGCTCTAATGGATGGTCTAAATGATAGAGGAAACGTAATTGTTCTTGGAGCAACTAACAGACCTGAAAGTATAGATCCTGCACTTAGAAG
This sequence comes from Nitrosarchaeum sp., assembly GCA_004297665.1. GTDB lineage: Archaea > Thermoproteota > Nitrososphaeria > Nitrososphaerales > Nitrosopumilaceae > Nitrosarchaeum. Next base: position 2,457 of record SCUP01000154.1, read on the forward strand.
ACCGGGCAGATTTGACAGAGAATTTGAGATATCAGTTCCAAATGAAGACGGTAGATTAGAGATTCTCATTATACACACAAGAGGAATGCCTGTTGCAGAAGATGTAGATCTTAAAGACTTGGCATCAGAATTGCACGGATATACTGGTGCCGATATAAAATCACTTTGCAGAGAAGCTGCATTAAAATCAATTCGACGTTATCTACCTGAGATAGATCTTGAAACTGAAAAGATCTCATCAGATGTGTTGCAATCAATGCAGATAAAATTAATCGATTTTTACGATGCAATGCATGAGGTAATACCTACAGCAATGAGAGAGTTTTACGTAGAAAGACCAAAGGTGTGGTGGCAAGACGTTGGAGGACTGGAGGAAATTAAAAAATCATTAACAGATAATTTGATTGTGGCCATGAAAGAGCCAAGCAAATTCACTAAAATGGGAATCAAGCCTCCAAGAGGAGCATTAATCTATGGACCACCAGGTTGCGGTAAAACACTCATTGCACGAGCACTTGCTACTGAAACAGGGGCCAACATGATTTTGGTCAAAGGTCCAGAAATTCTTTCAAAGTGGATTGGTGAATCAGAAAAAGCAGTCAGAGAAATTTTCAGAAAAGCAAAAACATCATCACCATGTGTAGTAATTTTTGATGAGCTTGATTCACTTGCACGCTACAAATCAGGAGAGGGTGGAGTAGGTGAAACGGTTCTGAGTCAACTACTAACAGAAATTGAGGAAGGAACGTCATCACGTGTAGTTGTAATAGGAATCACAAATAGACCAGATGTATTAGATAATTCACTACTAAGAACAGGAAGGTTAGATCTTGTACTATATGTTCCACCACCAGATGAGAAAGGCAGATTAGAAATTATCAAAATACTAACAAAGAAAATGCCATTGGCAGGAGATGTCAAACTACAAGAGATTGCAGTTGCAACTCAAAATTACACAGGAGCAGACTTGGCAGCACTTTGCAGAGAAGCTGCAGTTCAGGCAATGAGAAACAATGCTGCAAAAATTTCTAGTTCAGACTTTGCAAATGGCATGAAGCAAATAAAACCATCAATTACCAAAGAAGTGGATCAATGGTATAACACAGTAAGAGAAAGTATATCTAACGTGGTGCCCAAGTCAGGAGATAAATCATTTTACGGATAAAAATGGCAATTCCACTAAAAAATATAATACATGAAAAAATCAAGGAAGTAAATTCCCTTACAGATGTGGAGCTATACAAATCTCTGACAAAAGATGGAATAATTATTTCAGAGGATAAATTCAATAAAATATTACTAGATCTAGAAATTTTGGGATTGATCAAAGTTGCATGGATAACAAAAGATGCACGTAGAATAGAGATAGTCACAGTAAAAGAGGAAATAGACATAGTTGATGAACAAAATCAGGAAATGATGGAAAAAGACTATGAAGCTAGTTTTCCTGGCTTTGAAAAATAATTAGATTTCTAAAACAGAGGGAAATGAAATGCAGCATCTAATGCAACTGCAACAAAAATTATTGTAAGATAGGGAGCAGTTACTTTGTATGCCTTCCATGCAAATTCAGATGTAGGATTTTTTGTGAGTTTGTAGTGATAAGATAACATCAATCCGCCTGAAACTGCTGCAATTACAGTATATACAATTCCCATACCAAAGGCAGAAAGCATCAAAGAGTATGGAAGTAAAATCAGCGTATTTCCTAAAATGTATTTCGATGTTCTTTGCATTCCAATTACAACTGGAAGCATAGGAATTTTGGCTTGGGCATATTCATCTTTGATCTTCATTGCAAGACACCAAAAGTGTGATGGAGTCCATACAAATACTAAAAATCCTACCAGAAATCCCAATAAATCCATACTGCCAGTTGCAGCTGACCAACCTGCCCAAGCTGCAGCACTGCCAGCAATGCCACCAATAACAATATTGGATGTGTTTAATCGTTTAAGCCATACTGTGTATATTACGACATAGGAAAATATTCCCAATGCAATAAAAAATGCAGAGACAGCATTTAGTGCAAAATATCCATAAATTACAGAAACACAACTTACTACCAATCCATAAATCAAAACATGTGATGATTTCATTCTGCCAGAAGGTATTGGTCTAGTACTAGTTCTCGTCATTTTTGGATCAATGTCTTTATCATAGTAGTGATTCAGAGCACTTGAACCAGCAGAAGCCAATGC
>SCUP01000155.1 GCA_004297665.1 Nitrosarchaeum sp.
ACATGGATGTCATAACAGTAACTGTAGATGTAGGTCAAGGCGATGATCAGAAAAAAATCGAAGCCAAAGCAAAAAAGCTTGGAGTAATAAAACATTACAACATAGATGCAAGAAAGGAATTTGTTGAAAAATTTATTTTTCCATCAATTAAGGCAAATGCACTTTATCAAAAAAAATATTGTCTAGCAACAGCATTAGCTAGACCATTAATTGCAGAAAAAGTTTTAGAAATTGCAAAAAAAGAAAAAGTAACATCACTAGCTCACGGATGTTCAGGTAAAGGAAATGATCAAGTGAGATTTGATATCACATTACGTTCTGGTTCGGATTTACCGATTATTGCACCAATTCGAGACAAGAATTTAGACCGAGTAACAGAGTTAAAGTTTGCAAAAAAACATGGAATTAAAATTGAGTCAGTAGCAAAAAGATTCAGCATTGATCAAAATTTATGGGGACGTGCAATTGAAGGTGGCGTGTTAGAAGATCCTTACAATGAACCTCCTGAAGATGCATTCATTTGGGTAAAAACAAAAAATTTACCAGACAAACCAACTTATATGGAAATTAAATTTGAAAAAGGAATTCCAGTTGCAGTTGATGGAAAAATTCTTGAACCAATAAAATTAATCGAGTATGTAAATAAAAAAGCAGGAGATGCCGGAGTTGGAATTGTCGATCACATTGAAGACAGAGTGGTAGGAATAAAATCCCGTGAGGTTTATGAGACTCCAGGAGCCATATGTCTTATCGAAGCTCATGCAGATTTAGAAAAAATGGTTCACACAAAACATGAAAATAAATTCAAATCAATTATCGATGACGAGTGGGCATATCTTGCATATTCAGGATTATGGCAAGATCCACTAAAACAAGACCTAGATGCATTTATTCAAACATCACAAAAACCAGTATCTGGAACTGTAAGACTAAAGCTCTTCAAAGGAAGCCTTCGTGTTGTGGGAAGAAAATCAGAATATTCACTGTATAGTCACAAGATCGCTACTTATGGTACAGAATCAACTTTTGATCAAAGATTGGCAAAAGGATTTGTAGAATTATGGGGAATTCAATCAACAGAAGCTAATAAATTACAAAAGAAAAGGTCAACAAAAACATGAACTGTCAAGAATGTGATGCAACTCTTAACATCCCAGACGATGCCTCTGTTGGAGAAATTATCTCCTGTCCTGATTGTGGCGCTGACTTTGAGATCGCAAAGAAAAATGGATCTACTGTTGAGCTAAAACAAGCAGAAAGTGTAGGCGAAGACTGGGGAGAGTAATGTCAAAAATTTGTATTGTGTTTGACCGCCTAAGAACGGAAGAAAAGATGCTTGAAAAAGAAGTATCAAATCTAGGCCACGATGCAGTAATGCTAGACGCCAAAACAACCCAAATCAATACAGATAGTAAAAGAAAAGATTTTGACTTCGGAGATGTTGTTTTAGAAAGATGTGTCAGTTATTTTAGAGGTCTCCACTTTACTGCCAGTCTTGAATTTATGGACGTACCAGTACTCAATAAATTTCAAGTTGCAAATCAATGCGGAAATAAAATGTTTATGACGCTACTTTTGAAAAAATACAATGTCCCCACACCAAAAACATATTTTTCATTTTCAAGTGAAAGTGCATCAGAAAACATAGAAAAAGTTGGATATCCTCTAGTAATCAAACCAGTCATAGGAAGTTGGGGCAGAGGTGTGATGCAATTAAAAGACAAGGATACCGCAGATGCATTATTTGAGATTAGAGATATTACAGATAGCCCACATGATAGAATTTTCTATCTTCAAGAATTGATAAATAGACCACCAAGAGATATTCGGGTTATAACAGTTGGTGATGAACCAATAGCTGCAATGTATAGAAAATCATCAGGTGGTTTTAAAACAAACATAGCATTAGGAGCAGATCCAGAATTATGTGAGATCACAAAAGAGATCGAAGAGATATCTACAAAAGCATCAAAAGCTATGGGTGGAGGAATTTTAGGGATTGACATAATGGAAGATAAAAAGCGAGGGTTGGTAGTACATGAGGTTAACAATACTGTTGAGTTTAAGGGGTTA
>SCUP01000156.1 GCA_004297665.1 Nitrosarchaeum sp.
GAAAAAACAGAGAAACTAGATACTGGAGCAAAAGATCTAAAAATATTTGCCATTTCTAATTCGGTGTTAAAACCAGATTACTATTCTACAAGTTTCTTGATAGTGGAAAACAAAGAAGCATTGCCTGAGATAAATCAAAACAATATAGAATTTAATGAAAATAATTCTTTTGAATGGATATGGCTAATTGTACCAATAACAATCATTGTGGTAACTGCAACATACATTACGAAAAGAAAACATCGTTAATTATTAATCAGAGAGTCCATATTCTTTCAGAATGACATCAATTTGATCTTCAGATTCCAATTTAGAATATTCATCCAAAAGATTTTGGTTTAATTCGTAAAAAGTATGCCCCCACTTGAATTTATCAAGTATTGCAAGTGCCTCATCTCTAAAACCTAAAATAAATAATGATGCAGATAGGGCTTCAGCAGTAGTAAGTTTATTGAATTTTGCATAATTAACAGGATTGCCTGCAAGCAATGGCGGTAATTTTCTTTTGATACCACTGAATTTTTTTGAAAATGCCTGGTCAGCAAGAGTCCAAGAGCAATCAATTCCAACTATTGAATTTATCAAAGATTTGTCTTTAGGCAAAAGGGTTTTTTCAGAAAAAGGGTCTAAGACAAGTCCTTTGTTTCCTATTTTTTTGATGTTTTTTGCAATTCCAAATTTAACCATTTTTGCTGCGGTGCATTTTTTTGGATCATCTTGATAAAACATCAAAACCTGAAGATTCATAGAATTAGATATGAAATGATAGTATTTTGAACTTACTCTAGTATCTTGTAGTTAATTTTGTAGTAGAATCTAGACGCTTGATCATCTTTGATTACATCTACATTCCAGGTAACATTAGGCAAAAAGTCTGCAGATGACTCTGGAAGGATGTCAAATTTCTCAAGATACACATCAGGACCACTATATCTAACTTTTAGATTAACTCCATCTACTGAAACAGATTCGTAGATTTGTCCTGATTTTTTAGTAGAGTCTTTTACAAGACAGTTTTCCTCAGGACCAATAATACAGACTCCAGATTCAGAAGAAATTCTGAGATTAACATCAGACTGATCAGCTTTTGCAGTAAGTAATGAACCAGAAAGTACACGTGGTAATACCTGATTATCATCTATGGTTTTTTCATTTGTGGTAATGGATGTTTTATTTTCCAAAATTCTGTTGACTTTTTCAATTATAGTTAAAGGCGATTTTTCAGATTCTAAGATAATAGGTTTTTCGATTACATTAAACATTAAAGATTTTGTTTCAAAACCAGCATCTACCGTAATTTCGTATGAGCCTAGACTTGAGGGGGAATCAGATATTTGAATTTGGTGTGAAAATGAACCAGAAGAACTAGGCCTAATAGTAGTAACAGGACCTACATGATTACCGCAGTAAAATGAACCACATGTTATTTCACCATCTATTTTCTGAATTACACTAACATCAAATTTTTCAAGATAAATTAGCTTGTTTGGTTTACCAGAGATAGTTACCAGGTCACCGGGATAGTATTCAGATTTATCAGTAGCAAGTAAAAGAGATAGTTTTTCATCAGAACCAAAAGAGAAATCATTTGCAATAGTGAACGTAGATTCAGCTTGTTTGCCAGAATACAATGCTTTTACTTTGTATTGACCTTCACTGAAAATAGTTACTGGCAATTCAAATAAGCTCTGGAAATTTCCACCCTGATCAGGGTAAACAGATGCCTCATGAATTTGTTTAAAGGGAGTTTTACCGTCAACAACTTTTATTGTAACTCTTTCTGGGATTACTAATCCATCAGAACCTTGTTCTCTTTTAATGATATTTCCAATTACCTTTAATTTTTCTCCAGCTTTGTACAGAGATTTTTCAGTAGAGACATACAATGGAATTAAAGATAAAGAGTCATTTTCAGGATCAGAAGAAATTTTGAAGAAAACGTCTTTACCATAAGAAGCAGTTGAGACATGGATTTTGTAAATACCATAATTGGTTTTAGAGGTGGAACGATCATCTAGTTTTATAGCCAACGGTTTTTCAGAAATAGGGGCAATCCAAGACCAAGAAAATCGCTGATTATCAACAGCAGCACCAGAATTAATGATGCTGCCATCAGGTTTTGTAAGAGAAATACTTACAGAGTTATCACCAGTTGGAGGAAGTAATCCAGTCAAAAGAACAGTTTCGCCCAAACCATAAACTGATTTATCCAAAGTAAGCAATGCACCACCACTTAATTTCAAAGGGTCTACAATTCCGACAGTTGTGGTTTTTGTCAATCCACGATATTCGGCTTTTATTTTATAAGATCCTTCAGTAAATGCAAGTTGGGACATACTTGTTTGAACTGAAAATCTTCCAGAAGGGTCAGGTATGGCAGTAAGTTCGTATGCAACAATTAATCCATGTTCCAATCTAGTTTGAGCACGTTCTCCTTTACTTATACCAACTATCTCTATTGGACTACCATCTTCGTGAGATATTGAAATTTTTACAGATGCTGTTTGAAAGCTTGAACTAGTAGCAGGATTTGCAATAAAACCATTAATTGTCATGACATCACCTAAATCATAAATCACTTTATCTGTTGAAAGTGAGAGAGGATCAGAACTTGTAACGTATTCGCTGGCATTTGTGACTGCATGAATTGTTTTTGATGCAGAACCAATCTCTTTTGAAACAGAGATTTTGTAATCACCTAATCGGACATCATTATCAGGTATTTTGAAAGAATATGTAAAAGAACCATCACCAAATATTTTTATTATATCTGAAATTTTAAATCCAGAATTACCACCACCTAGTGCACTTGTAGCAAGTGCAGCATTTTTGGTCTGAATAATTTCTAAATCCATAAAGCCAACCCACACGTTGTTTAATCTGCCAGTAATTACAACAGTTTCGCCTAAACCGTATGCCTCTTTATCGGTCCACAGAGATATTGCCTTTTCTTCTTTGATATCTTGGATAACTTCAAAAGATGCAAGTGTGGATTGATCAAAATACTCACCAATTATCTGATATTTTCCATAAACAGGATTCACAGTAGTAAGAAACACATTAGTTGAAAATTTTCCATTTGTGGGATACAAACTGCCTGTAGAAATTATTTTCCCACTTGGATCCTTTATGGTAAATTTCAAGCCTTCAAATGGAATTACTTTGGTAGTAAAACCTGTTATAGACAGAGTAGATCCTGGAAGATATTCTAGTTTATCAGTAGCAAGACTAAGAACACTATCTTCTTGGATAACATCAGAAACAATTTCATCGCCTACAGAGAAACGGGTTTGAGATGTGACACCACCATAACTAACTGAAACAGAGTAAATACCTTGGTTAATTCCAAGGACTTGCTGAAGATTCAAGGTTGTCTTGTAATTCAAATTAAGATCAGGGTAAAGTGAAATTGTTTTATCATAGTTAGGACCAGATATTTTTACAAGTATTTGATCAGCATGATAATATGGTTTTACAATGAATATTTGTTTTGAGACATTTCCTTGAATGGTAGCTGTTTCACCAAACAGATATGAAGATTTATTTGATGATACAGATACTGAAACACTTTCTTTGTCTTCTGCAACAATTAACTTTCCATTGGAAGAACCAGCTGTAGAAATTACAAATTTCCAATCATCAGTATTATCTAAATCATATCCATCAGAGGTTCTTTGCCAAGATGAAAAATCATTTTTCATGTCAGATAATAAAGGAGTTTTATCTACAACTACACCATTCTCATCTTTTAGTTCAACTAATTCGTTAGTATCAGTAAACCATAAACTTTGATGTGAGAATGTTAAAAATTTTCCAGGTTCAATAAAAGTACCAGAAGGAATGATCATTGTTTTTTTCAATATGGTAGTTGATGCGATTTGCCAACCACCGATATCAACTTTAGAACTTGTGGGGTTATAGAGTTCAACCCATTCTGTGATAGATTTGGCATCATCACCTGGTGGATTAATATCGATTTCATTAATTACAACATGATCAGTAGTTTGGGCATTAGCTGCAATAACTAGCCCACCAAGTAGCAAAATAGAAAATAAAATAAGGATATTCTTCATTGTGTTTTCCTATATTGAATGCCTGAAAGCCTCATTTTAGAATGGAATTGAGGAAAAGTTGAGCTAGTTGTGAAAGTTGACCTCAATTGTAGGACTTTAGGGGTCATTTTTGTACAAAATTTATAGATTTTATAATATTTAGGATCTGCGTATGAATGAATTGTAGGCAGTATTCTAGACTTTTCAAGATGTTAAAACACTCCTAAAAATTGGATTTTTGGGATTATTAAAATTGTAATTGATTAAAGTCATTCAGTTGGGTCTTTTTTGTAGAGCACATAATTGAGCATACCTTTCTTAGTATTTTGTATGTAAATTATCACTCTTTTGTTGGATCTCCACTTAAAATATTTAAAACATGTTGTATGATTTGCTTTTGGCCTCCTTCATGAAGATCCATTCTAGTAGTATCAGAACCCATACTTACAAAGATGAGGTTATTATCTCCTAATGGGAAAGTGATTCTAGTAATTTTCTCAAATGCCGCCACTGCATACAATCCTTTTCCTATTTTTGGACTGAGTTGCTTTCTTGCTTTCCATGCACTAGCTGCTCTTTTAAGCGAAGCTGCAGTTTCCTCTTCAGTCAAGTAATTTATTACTCCAAGACGATGATTCACAGTTATGATGTTACCTTCAGCATCTGTAATGACACTATGTCTAATGTTTACATCTGAATCCATTATTCTCTGTAAAAGTTGCTTAAAACCCATCATTACCACTTATTCGTTGTAGTACTGGTTTTAACATAATTATGCAGGAACGGATAACTTTCGCATATAGTCATAATGTATTCTTAAAAAATCCATGATCTTCCTATCTTCATTTTTGTCAATTGGAGCTCCATTTGCAAGTATGCTCAGATATTTTAAATCCAAATCTAGACGATGAAGCGATGTTTTAATTCCCCCTTCATATCCTGTTCTCAAATATTCTATGATTTTATCTTCTGTCTGCACAATCTCCGTTTCCAGATTTTTAATGTCCTCATGGACACTTCGTCTCATTGTTTCTCTGAGTACATATTGAAAAATAATCTTATTCATATGATTTCTTTAAATTTGTTAAAAATAATTTAGATTTTTGAACAAAATAAAAGAAAAACAGTCTTTTCTTTCTTTATAAAATCAAACCCTCAGGTTTGCTAAAATAATTTTGTAGGACTAACCCTATCTCATAATATCACTGGAAAATAATATTTTACAGCATTAACAATTATAATAATTAGAATTAATACAAAATGTATTTTTTATAATCTTGCAATCTATTACGAATAGTTACACTAGTTATTCCAGAAATTTGGGTAATCTCATGTTGGGAGAGATTGATGTTAGTTTTGATGCCTGCCATATAGATTACGGTAGCAGCTACTGCATTGGGATTTTTTCCTGCAGTTAATTCTTTTTCTTTTAGAATATCAAAAATTTTTATGGCTTCTCGTTTAGTGATTTCAGGTATTTGTAGATTATTTGCAAATTTTATGATGCAGTTGACTGGATCTGTTACAGAAACAGCAAGTCTCAGATTTTGAAATAATATTCGATATGCTTTTGCAATTAATTTTCGTTTTTCTTGAAGGTGATTTGAAATGTCGATAATTGTTCGTGTAGTTTCCATGTCTCTGCATGCAGCATACACACATGCCCCTACTATTGATTTTACAGTCCTGCCACGTACTAGTTGTGCCTTTGCAGCTTTTCTGTATAGATATGATGCTCTGTCAATTACGGCATCAGAAAGACCTAGTTTTTCTTTAAGTTTGACCATTTCATATAATGCAATTCGTAGATTTTTCTCCGAAGATGTTTTTGCTTGACTTCTAGAATCCCACATTCGCATTCTGTTCATGGATTGTTTCATTTCGTAACCTAATGGCTTTCCAACAAAGTCACGATTGTATTTTCCAATAATTGTTGATAATCCCATATCATGCATTGTTAATGATGTTGGTGCATGTTGATCTTGTGTAAATGTCCTCTCTTCTTTTCTTGTATCTGCAATATTTTCTTGTAAAATTCTTCCACAACTCTGACAAATCATCTCACCTGTTTCAAAATCAGTAATTATAATACTCTCATTACATGAGAGAACTTTGTTTTCGATGAGTTTTTGAACCATAAAAAATAATTATTCCTGATTCTCAAATATTCTAAAATTTAAAATGTCAATCCCTCTTTCATCATTAGAGATAAATCATTTCTTAGTGGATCATAACTAAGTGCAAAATTCAGATTATCTAAAAGTGAATCTATTAATGCACATTTATTTTTTGCATATTGATAATATCTATCAAATGCCATATCAAATGAATTACATTTTCCAAATTGATTCCAAAAATCATCACGTATTACGATATATTCTTGCAAAAATTGACGTACAGGCACTTCAACAACTGGTGCCATATTATAGCGCAAAAGTTTGACTAGTATTGTCTCAAATTCTCTGTCTAAATTTGCGTCATAGATTTGTTGGTAAATACTTGCCATATTTTCAAGTAAATACCATAACTTCGTCTTTGGCTAGTTTTTCTCTAAATTTGTCTTTGTCTCTTTGTTTTTTATCTTTCATGGTATAATATTCTAACAATGGAATTTATTGTAGATTGTAGAAAATATGAACAAATATGTAATAATAATTGAAAATAATGAACATATTTTAAGAATATTAATTACACATTTAATTTTCATTGTGTCATAAATGTACTCGATGAGAGAAGATTTTGCAGAATATACAAAATGTGTTGGTTGTAATGCTTCATTATTGCTCTGTGATTGTAATTGTCCTAAATGTGGAAAAAGAGAGAAAT
>SCUP01000157.1 GCA_004297665.1 Nitrosarchaeum sp.
TGTCCTATGGTGTAATTAATTTTTGGGGGTAATATTCTCGGGCACTAGCAATATTGGTCTAGATTTGCTCATAATTAATCAAGAATCAAATTTGAATGAACACTTCCGTAAATACTAGTAGGAGAATAAAGAGTATGAACTGTCATGGAAAAAGTGAACCTCATATTTGGAGATTTTCAAAGCACACTAAAATGCGTAGATGTGTAAAATGTAAATCAAAAATTCCAATCACCAAAGAAGAATTTGCTCTTAAATGGGGTTTGAAAAAAACTTAGTCATATTTTATTCTTTTTTTCTAAATATGATATTCTGTATAATTTCTAACAATATTTTTAGATTTACATTAAATTAGTACAAGTTATTTAGAAAAACATGCCACTAACAAACAAAGAAAAGATTATTGCATTAATATCAAATGGGATTGCAATATATTCATTATATCAAGAAAGAGGTAGCCTTCCAAAAAATACAAACCTGTATGATTTTGTATTAAAGGTAATTCCAGAAGATATCAAATCAGAATTAAGTGCGGAATTAATTGATGAGGTATTTCAATACGTGTCATCCACACATAGTTCATAAAGTACGATAAAGTAGTACATACATCACATTGACGGCAATAGCAACCTTAGGATCTCATTGTGCCCTACAAGTTCTCAAAGGTGCCAAAGATGAAGGCCTCAAAACAATCCTAGTTTGTGAGAGAAAAAGAGAGAAGTTGTATCGCAGATTTTCATTTATTGATGAATTAATCTTGGTGGATTCATTTGTAGAAATATTAGAACAAAAAAATCAATCCATTTTAGAGAAAAATGATACAGTGTTAATCCCTCATGGAACTTTAATTGCACAAATGAGTTCTGAGCAGATTGAATCAATCAAGACTCCAATTTTTGGAAACAAGTGGATTCTAAGATGGGAATCAGATAGAATCATGAAAGAAAAACTTATGCGGGAAGCAAAACTTCCAGTTCCAAAACCAGTATTAGATCCAAAAAATATTGATAAAATGGTAATTGTAAAAAGACAAGGAGCCGCAGGAGGCAAAGGATATTTCTTGGCAGCTAATCATGAAGAATATAATAAAAAAAGAAATCAATTAATTTCACAAGGAGTGATCTCCAAAGAGGAGCCACTTTACATTCAAGAATATGCTACAGGTGTTTTGGCATATTTACAATTCTTTTATTCTCCTCTAAAAGAAGAGCTGGAATTTTTTGGCGCTGATCAAAGACATGAATCAGATATCGAAGGGATTGCCAGAATTCCATCAGAGCAACAGCTCAAAAGCAACAAGATTCCATCATTTAATGTGATTGGAAATAGTCCAATAATACTAAGAGAATCATTATTAGATGAGGTGTATGCAATGGGGGATAATTTCGTAGAGGCATCAAAAAGGATGGTTGCACCTGGAATGAATGGACCGTTTTGTATTGAAGGAGTTTATGATGAGAATGCAAACTTTACATCATTTGAATTTTCAGCTAGAATTGTAGCAGGGACAAATATCTACATGGATGGATCACCATACTATTCGTTGCTTTTTAATGAGCCTATGAGTATGGGTAAAAGAATAGCACGGGAGGTAAAAAATGCAAAAGAAACAAAACAACTAGATAAAATTACAACTTAAAAAAAGGTGCTTTTGCCTTTGCAAAAATCATAATAAATGAAATCATCACTACAAATCCGAAAATAGCACCAACCGGGAATTCTGGAATTACATTAGTTCCAATAATTTCAACTTCCTCAGAACCAATAGGTACAAAGAACTCAAATGTAGAACTATCAGAATCAGATGTCATTTTATAATCTACTTCTTCTCCATCAACTAAAATTACAAATTCATTATTTTGCGCATTGATCAATTCATGTTCCAAGTCAATAAAAAATTGAGAGTCATATGTTTTGTCCAAACCAACAAGCAATGATCTTGATTCAGGATCAATTTCCATTGCAATAATATCGGCATTTACAACATAAGAAATAGAATATGTATGCTCATCAATTTCTAAAACATATTCTAAAGTAGATTCATCAGATGGAGTTTGTGCAAGAATTGGAGTGGTAAAAATCAACAAAGGCAAAATAAGAAAAGCCCAATAACTCATGAATTTAGAATTAAATTATTAATTATTATTGCTTTCTTCTATTCCACAATTAATACACATCTTCTTGTCTTGAATTGCAAAATATGAAAAACTGTGAATAAACCCAATCTTACAACTCATATAACATCGTCAAGAATGAAGTGTGATTAGTAGTACCAGAGTCAAAAAATGTATCGATCAAAGGCCATTTGTTTCAAAATTGAGATTTTTAAAATAAAACAGTCATAATCTAGAGTTCTATTAACACTGCTGCTTTTTCAGACCCAACAAGTTCTCCTCTAACAGCATCTACAATATCAGATGGAGTAATAAGGCTAGAATAATCTATTAGTTTTAGATCATTTAGGAGATATACTTTAGGAGCAATTTCAGAATGCCTTGATTCCAAATACTCATCTAGTTCTTCCAATATTGTGATTTTACCACCTTGAAAGATCTTGCCATTTTTTATTGAAAGTTTTGGTTTTCCATATCTGTCTAAAATTAAAATATAATGTTGGTTCTTTTTGCTAAATAATTTTTTTACTTCAATGTGTCCAGTAAATACAAAATAATGATCAGTTTCATAACTCAGATCAATTAAATCTTCAGAGATTTCAATAATCTCACTTGCTCGTTTTCTAGCATCATCTAATGTGAAGATATTTTTTGAAGTTTCTGCACTATCTAACTCCACATTACCTACAGCAGTTACACGAAGAAGAGATTTATCAGAAACATATTCACTGTTTATCACAATAGATTCTGGAATTGCACCTTTGTTAACTAACATTGCATGAATTTTTTTATGAGCTTGATTGATTTTTTCAGGAGTTGGTTCTACCATTGTTTGCTCCATTTCTTCTTGAAGCATTGATGATGCCACACCAATTGATGATATTACTTCAGCATGTTCTGCTTTTTCATATTTAATTCCTAATTGTTTTGCAACAAATGGAACAAGAACAGAAGCACCGCCACCACCACCAATTAATGTTGTATGTAATGTATTCATTTTGAATTCTTTTAAGATTTTACTGATAGTTTTTGTTATTTCAAATGAGGCAGTTTGAATAATAGACATGGCAATTTCATGATATGAAACTCCTACAAATTCGGCAAGAGTTTTAAGAGCAATTTTTGCGGACTCTTGATTTGCAAAAGCATAATCATCTTTTTCTATCATACCTAGTGCATTTGCTGCACATGTGTTGGTGATAGCATATGTTTCCTTATCACATTTTATTGCAACATATTCGGATTTGTCATTTGGCATTGGTTTAATCAAGACTATTTTTCCAGTTTTAAGATCCTCAGGATCTGCAAAGCAAGAATATTTGAGGCCAGCAATGTGAGCACTACGTGGACCTACATGAGATACTCTATTTTGATCTAATCCCACCATGCTTCCACCTGCTACTCCTAAAATTCTAACATCCATTGAACGAATACATGTAGGATGATCCTTTACCGTTACATATCGAATTTCTGGTTTACCATTTTTTATTATGCAAATATTGGTACTAGTACCACCTACTTCAACAAATATGCCATTAGTTACTTTGAGATGCAACAATGCCCCTGCCACACTTGCTGCAGGTCCTGAAAGAATCGTAAGGATTGGCTTTGTCCTAAAAGTATCCATGCTAGTAACACCGCCATCACCTTTCATTATCATTAACGGTGCAGTAATTCCTGTTTTACGAATTGCATCCTCTACGTAATTTGCAACTTGAAATGTTTTTGGCAAAACACTAGCATTCACAGATGCTGTCAGTGTTCGTATTTCCAATCCATAAATTCCAGAAATCTCATGTGATGAAGTAGAAGGAATGTTTTGCTTAGATGCAGCATTCATGACAAACAATTCATTGGATGGATCATCAACCCCAAAGGCCTCTGTTGCAACAATTACTTCAGCACCTTTTTCTTTTAATTGCTGTATTATAGTAGAAACTTCATTTTCCGTAATTAAATGAGATGTGTCTAAAAATTCATGAACTGTTTTGATATCGTGATTAGTATTAATTGAAGCATCTTGCAGATTTGTTCTTTTAATGATCTCTTTTTTTGTAGGTCCCACACCCATTGCAATTATTCCAACCTTAGAGGTATCAGATTCCAATAATGCATTAATTGCTTGAGTAGTACTATGAGAGATTAATTCGATCTCATTAATTCCAATACCTGTTTCAACAATAATTTTTGTTAATGCAGTTACAATACCTTCAGAAACTCCTTTTTCAGCATTGTGAGTTGTAGGGACTGTAGATTTTGCTAAAAGTGAGCCTGTTTTTACATCTATGGCAACAGCTTTTGTAAAAGTGCCACCAACATCAATTCCAACTCTAATACGTCTTTTATTCATCTGAAACATTCCTTGATTTTCTCATAGAAGCAAGTTGAAGTTCTTTTCGTGGTCGCAATATCAGGATATAAGATGATGCAACTAGATAAACACCAAGTAAGATTATTTGAGCAACAATCGTTTCCAATGTAGGATAAATTCCGGTCATCATTGCCAGATTAATATCCAATCTTGGTATAATTCCAATTAATCCGGTATAAGATACAAAATCTATTATCTGAAGTTCTCTGATGGCATTTCCTAAAAATGCAATAGACAAGTATGCACCTACACCCATAGTTAATCCAAATAGAGCACGTAAAGGTAATTTTCTTCCCAACTTTCTCATTACAAAATACAAACCTAAAAGAGAGATCATTCCAACAACAAATCCTAATCCCACATAGATTTCCATATATTTTGCAAAGCCAGACATTGCCTGATAGAAAAGAACTGTTTCAAATCCCTCTCTATACACAGTAAAAAAGGCCAGCATGACAAATACCATAACACTACCAGTTGCAGTAGCCTGCCAAACTTTTGCTTTGACAAACTCCATCCATTTTTTGTGTTCAATTTTATTTAAAACCCAAAAACTGACATAAAACAAAACAGCAGTTGCAGATAAAGCTGCAATCGCTTCAATTAGTTCACGATTTGCCCCTGAAATTTCAATAATATAAGACGCAATAACCCAGGTAACAGCAGTAGCAGCAAGTGCTGTAATTACCCCATAGTAAATATATTTTTTAAATTGATTATTTCTTGAGGCCTCAAGATATGTCGTTATAGCACCAAGAATTAAAACAGATTCCAATCCTTCTCTGAAAATAATTGCAAATGACGATGTAAATGCAATTGAAGGGGCTAAAGTACCAATACCACTTACTATTCTTTCAGATTCATCCAGATTTCTTCTAATGCCAATTATAATCTCTTGAATCTCTTCTTGAGGGGCTTCTTGTTTAATCAAATTACGTAGTGTTGCAAACTGATATTCAACTTCAAGGGTAAAATCAGGATCAATTGCTCTAAGAGGAATCTCTACAAATTCATAACTGTCAAGATATGCAGATCTTGCACTAGCATGTGCAGATTGCACATCTCCACGGCTATAATGAAGTAATGTCTCCTCCAATCGTTCGCGGATTACATCAATCTCATTTTTTACTCCAGATTTTTGATCTTCTGATGCATCCCCCATAGATTTCAGAACTTTTTCAGATGTGGGACTAGCATCAATAACAGGAGTAAGTTTACTAGTCATATCTTCGGCTTTTGTTAAATCAGGCAAAATAGAATCTTCAATAAACTTGATGATTTCTGAGGGATTATCTTTTTGCACAATCATGTCTCGGAGTTTTTCACGCATGTTGATTTCTAATGAATACAGTAATGTTTCATCAACTTTTTCAATATCGGATTCCAAGTATTCAAAATTTTCAAGATACACTTCAATTGCAATTTCTTCTGCAGTTAAATAATCACCAGAGTTTACTGCAATAAATAATTCAGAATATAAATTTCGAATTGTATCATAGAGATTTGTTTTATCAATTGTAATTGTTTCTGTTTGCACCAAATCACGCTGTATTGCAGTAATCAAATTTCCTACGACAATGAAGTCACTTTTATTTGAAACAGATTCATCTAGATCATGAAAAAATGAATCCAATTCTTGATTCAAGCGGTTATTAGAGATTGGATTTTTGTCCAAAATAATCTTCGAATGTTCTATTAGTGACAAAGTTAGAAAGTATGATTCAGAATTATCATCTTGTATTGCTATCTGATATTGTTCATCAGCTTCAGACAAGATAGAAACAATGATAATGTTGGAATTTCCACCAGAAGGAATCAATGTCAATGTTTTTTGTAGTTGGTTAATTTGATTAATCAAATCTTGAGGTTCTGATTTTGATAAAATGCCTGAATGAAGATCAAGCAATCCAATATGAACCTCATCTGAAAAATTAGAATTAAAATCTCTTAAAAACTGAATGTTTTTCCCGTAAAAATTATTTGTCAAAGCAGAATATTTTTCTGCAGAATCATAGTTATTGATCAAAAGTGCCTGTTTTGTTAATTCCAAGCCAATGCCAGTAATTGCAATAGCAGATGTGTAATTTTCTTCTTCATTTTGAGCATAACTAACATTAGTAAATGAAAATACACACAATGTTAAAACAACAATAATAGAACACCAATAAAACGCAAATTTCATAAATTGTTGATTAGGTCTAGCTAACGATATTTAAACAAAAGATTCATTCTATAAACTTAGAATGAGAAATCACTCCTTGGAAAATAAAAAGAAAAAAAGATTATAGATTAGATTCTTGGCAATATTGACAAGTTCTTGCTTTTTGATAATAGAACCATAGTGCTAATTATTCCAACAACTAGAATCATTATAGCGATAGTGCCAAATTCAGGAACTATTTTTGCTACAGTGTCCATCTTTGCAAGTATATCATCTACTTGTTGTTCTATTTCGGATACTGGAGCATCATTATTTATCATATCACGGAGTTCTTCTCGCATCATTGTTTCAAGTTCATCTACCAATTCTGGATTTGATTTTTTGATCGGTCCTTCTAGGTACTCAAAATTATCCAGATATGCCTTTGTTGCAAGACTCAATGCTGTATCTTGGTCACCTGCAGCATAGGTTACTTTGACCTGATTCAATAGATTACGAATGTTTTCAACATATGACAATAGATCTGTCTCTTCCGTTGTCTCACCAATTGCTGCATCAAGCTCATGAATTATACCATTAGCAAATGTTGCAACTTGTTCAGGATCTGATCTTTTATCATATGCATCCCACAAATCAGAATAAAATTCCTCGATTTCTTCTACTTCATGTTCTGGCAAATCAGATTTTATTTCATTAAAGACTTGCTGTGATCTCCATACAAATGCAGAGCCATCTTGGAATTCGGCCATCA
>SCUP01000158.1 GCA_004297665.1 Nitrosarchaeum sp.
GGATGGTGACAAACTCTCCATCTCCATCTCTAATGTTTATGGGGATGACTATGGTGTCTTTTCTCAAGATGGTCCAATCATCTTTGAGATGTTGGATATCACTAAATCTGATACACTGAATTTTGAAATTCAAAATCATGGTTCTAGAATAATTAATACAGTTGTAATGCTTTCAGAAGATCCTGATAATTCTGGTGTTCTTTCTAATACAAATTCACCTTTTATGAATAAGATTTTACCTTTGGCAATATCTGGTATTTTGTTAATTATTGGAATCATAACATTATTGATAGGTGTGATCCTATCTTTAGTTGACTGGAAAAATATTCAAAACAATAAACGAAATTTCTAATCTGTAATTTTTATCTCTTTTTTTATTGATACAATCGTTTTAAAAATCCAATTTATTGAGGATTGATTTCCATTTTACCAAATTTTCCTTTTGTTAGGGACACTTCACCTTTGAACTCATTGGTGTATCCATTTGTAATTACTACTATATCACCAATGTTTACTGCTTTAATGTCATCTCCCCATAATGTTAGTTTGATGTCATCTGATCCATCGGATATTACTGCATCACAAACATCAACTGTGCCGCCTGTTTTGAGATTCACGGTTCTTGGCTCTCCTTTGCTTTTTACTTCAGCTTTTAGATTAATTCCACTTCTCATTTTTTTTACTTGTGCAACTGATTGAAATTCTGTCATGTATTTTGACTCCAATTTGGACAATTATAAGTTTTTTTAAATAATCTTTCAAAGTGACCAAGGTATTCTCATATTTATTCAAAATATCCATTTTTTCTCAAAAATTACATCGCCTGAATGGAAATAAATCAAAATCATACAATAAGTGCTGATTACGGTACACGATTAAATCCGATAAAACATTTCTCATCTAGAATATGCCTATTAGATTCTATATTTCGCCAAAATGACTGTTAATGCCCTATATTACCAACTATTACCATTTATTACCAATAGTATATATAGTCCGTTATACAACCAAAACCATGACTACACAAATCCAGCAAACAAATCAAGCCGGAAATGTATATTCAATGTACAAGCAAAATGTTCAAAAATATTTTGAAAATGTTACAAAAAATGTACCACAGTATTTCCAATCTATGACACACCTACAAGAAGAATGTGTCAAAGCTTGTGAAAAAACAATCGATGCTTCAATCTCAATGCAACAAGAATTTGCAAAAAAGAATGGATTTTCAACTGAAATCCCAGATGCAATGAAAACCGCATTTGTAGATGTTAGCAAGCAAGTTGTTCAAGCAAATACTGTCCAAAATCAAATTGTTAAAACCACAATTGATGCAACTGTACAAAACATTAAAACATTCAATGATAACGTAAATGCATTTGCTGATTTGAATAAAAACATTGTCCAGTCTTGGATAACCCCAATCACACAAATAAAAAACTAGTGTGATTATTTTTCTTTTTTTATTTTTACAAACTTTCTTAAAATTATGTATTTCTGCTCAGTAAACTATGGAAAATGGATACATCGATGACTACCGTCTATGATCTGTTCTTCATATCGTATAATACTAGTTTTTCGGTCAATTTACAAAGGATAGTTTTTTAGGATTATTACATATGCCAAGAATAATAGACTTTTAAAAATAATACACAAACTATTTTAAAAATTCTCTAATTTTACGATCATTTCCTGAATTTCACTCTAATAGTAATCGAAAAATATCAGTCAATATTCCATCTCATTGCAGAGGTATCGAAGCCCGGTCAACCGAGAAGGACTCAAGATCCTCAAAAATAGGAAATCCTTTCTCTCAGGAGTTCGTGGGTTCAAATCCCACCCTCTGCATTAAATTTACTTCACTAAATCTAGAAAATATTTCAAATAATTTTGAAAATTAGATGGTGATGGGTTTTACTTTGGTAATGGAATGCTTTGAAATCTCTTTATGTATGTCTGCAATATTTTCATCTTTAAATGTAAGATTACATCTAAAGCACTTCCAACTAACCTCAGACATATGTAAGATAATGTGTAATTTCCTTATAAGTATATTGCATGATTGTTCCAATTTCTTCCAATTTCTGATCAATGTTCTAAAATTTATGAAATTTTTAGATAAATTACGATCATTTGACAGTATTTTCATGACTAAATGCCAATCCAAGGGTTTAGAAACAAAAAAATCCAACTTAACAAGTAGATATGGCCGATATTTTTGAGATATTTGATGGATTTTCATATCTTGGACCTCTAATTGTTTTGTTTTTGGTAAACATCTCGCCAATTCTAATGCCTCCAAATTGGTTGATTCTTTCATCGTTTTATGCATTAGATGATTCCATGAATATAGCTGTACTTGCCATAGTTGGCGCTACTGCTTCAACAGCTGGACGATTTGTTTTAAAACAACTTGTTTCTAAATTCAAAAATCATTCAAATAATA
>SCUP01000159.1 GCA_004297665.1 Nitrosarchaeum sp.
AGATTTCCTACATGAATTATCGGTTTTATGATTTGTTTTTCTATTTGTGCTATTTGTTTTGCAAACCATGAATCAACAAAAACACTTCCGCGTCTTGCACCTGAATGAGTGAAAGCTCTAGTTCTTATTGTTTTTATTCCATAGGAAATGAAATATTGATAAGCTAGCATATCTTCAGCTACTTTACTAACTGCATATGGACTCTGAGGTCTTAACATATTAGTTTCCTTAATGGGCACTTCGTTTTCTTCTACTTGACCATACACTTCCGAAGAACTACAAATGTGAATTAATGGATCAACATCTGCTCTTCTAACAGCTTCAAGTAAATTTAATGTCCCTACGACATTAGTATCAATTGTGATTTTTGGGGCGGTAAAACTATATGGAACATATGATTGTGCAGCAAGATGAAAAATTCTATCGGGTTTAATCTCCTTAATCATATCTAGTGTAGAAGTTGTATCTATAAGATCACAATCGATGAGATTAATTTTTTGTGAATTCTCTATGATGTTATCTAATGGACTGCGCCATCTTTTTTGACCAAAAATTTCAACATCTGGTAAATTTAATGCATAATCTACAACATAACTGCCAACAAATCCACTTACGCCTGTAATTAGAATCCTCAATTTATTTTTCACACATATTTTTTATTATGAACGTTTTGTTTATACCATTGAATTGCTCTTTCTAGACCTTCTCTGAGAGTAATTTTTGTTTTAAATCCAATTTTTTGTTCACATTTTGTGAGCTCAACTAATTTAGTTTTTTGACCTCCAAATTTAGTTGTATCAAAAATTATTTCTGGGTTTTCGTAATTTGCAATTTCACATATTAAATTTATTAGTTCCTTTGTAGTTGTGCCTATACCTGTCCCTAGATTTATGGGATCCGCAACTGCATATTTTTCAAGTGTTAATAAAATACCACGTGCAATGTCTTCCGCATGAGTATAATCTCTAATCTGTGAACCGTCACCCCAAACTACTAATGGTTTTTGTTTTTCTACTGCTTTTCTTATTAAAGCAGGTACTGCATGTGATGTATCAAGTTCATATTTGTCATGTTCTCCATATGCATTGCCTCCTCGTGTAATTGCTATTTTCATATCTGAGTTTTCATAATAGAATCTTGCTTGCAATTCACCCATTCTTTTAATCCCGGCAAAGCCCAAAGGAAATGGTTCTCCCTCAGTACCTCTATCTTCTGTCATTGTATATTCGGATGTAGGATAAACTGAGTTATTGCTTGTAAATTCATATTTTTCAATATTTTCATTATATGCTGCTTCAAGTAAATTTGTATTCATAATTAAATTAGGAAAAAATGTAGACATTGGATTTCCTAGATGTTTTCCTAATCCCCCACTTAACGCAGCACAATTAATAACATAATCCATA
>SCUP01000019.1 GCA_004297665.1 Nitrosarchaeum sp.
AGAATTAAAAAAAATACATGAATTTATGATTGAAAAATTACGTAAAGATGGATGCATAATAAATCAAATATATTATTGTCCACATATGCCAGAAGAGAATTGCGATTGTAGAAAACCTAAAACATTATTATTTAAAAAAGCATTAATTGAATTTTCTCCATATGATTTAAAAAATTCATGGGTGATAGGGGATAATATATCAGATATGGAAGCTGCCTATTCTTTGGGTATTAAAGGAATTAAAATAGATAGTAATCAAGATATTCAGATGGAAATAAATGAAATAATATCGTTTCAACAATAAATTCGTAAAAATAAAAATATTAAAGGTATCTTTTTTATACGTAATAAAATAGTAAATATACAAAATGGCTAGAAGCATCATCCAAAATATTGAAGATAGTATTAAAACTAAACAAAAATTGAAAAAACAAGTAAAAAGTATAGAAAAAATAGCTGAAGTCATTTCAAATACACTCAATAATGATGGCAAAGTGTTCCTTTTTGGAAATGGTGGTAGTGCAGCTGATGCTCAACATATAGCAGCTGAGCTTGTAGGAAAATTTCAAAAGAAACGTAAAGGATTACCTGCGATCGCTCTTACAACTAATGTTTCAATTTTAACTTCTATTGGAAATGATTTTGGTTATGATTTGATATTTGAAAGACAGGTAGAATCACTTGTTAAACCAAATGATGTAGTAATTGGGATAAGTACTAGCGGAAATTCAGAAAATGTGTTAAAAGGAATAAAACTTGCAAAGAAAATTGGCGCAATTACTATAGGGTTAACGGGTTCAAAGAAAAATAAATTAGAGAAAATTTCAGATATTATTTTAAAGATTCCTTCTAGCAATACACAAAGAATTCAAGAAGCACATATCATGATTGGTCACATTATATGTGAAATTGTTGAAAATCGAATTAAGAAATCTGAGTAGAAATAATTGAAAATTTTACCAGTAATTTTTTTAGATAGTAATTTATACCTAAATGAAATACTTTTGTAGTCTTGAAGTGAGTTAAAAGCAATGAACATGATTTTACGGGCAAGAGCTCCATTAAGAATTAGTTTTGCCGGTGGAGGAACTGATGTACCACAATATGCTGACAAATATGGGGGAGCTGTGATTTCTACAACTATTGATAAATATGCATATGTTTCAATTAAAAAAACAAATAGTAATGGAATTACTGTAACATCACAAAATTATGACACTGTCAATTCAATCAACATAGAAGAGGATCATAAAAATGATGAAACAATCAGACTTGTTCATGCAGTTTTAAAACATTTGAATGTAAAAGATACCAATTTAGACATAAATACAACTGTAGATGCTATGCCTGGCTCAGGGCTTGGGTCTTCTTCTTCAATAGTAGTGGCTTTAGCAGGAGCACATTATAGATTATTCAACAAACCTTTCACCAATTATGATATTGCAAAAATTTCTTATAAAATAGAAAGAATTGATTGTGATATTAAAGGAGGATTACAAGATCAGTATAGTGCCGCATTTGGTGGATTTAATTTTATTGAATTTAATAAATCATCAGTCATAGTAAATCCATTACGAATAAGAGATGAAATAATAAATGAATTATTATCTAGTTTTCTTTTAGTGGATACAGGTCAACGAAGAGCATATTCAGAGTATGATAGAATTATAGAAAATCAAATTGTAAAAGCTGAACAGAACAAAGGAAGTACTATTGAAAATTTACACCTTATCAAAAAATTAGCATTTGAAATGAAAGATTTACTTTTAAAAGGAGATATTCAAAAATTCGGTGAAAAACTTGGTGAGGGGTGGGAATACAAAAAGAGCATAGATTCAAGTATTTCTAATCCAAAAATAGATCGATTATATCAAGAGAGTCTA
The DNA here is from genome assembly GCA_004297665.1 of Nitrosarchaeum sp. Taxonomy (GTDB): domain Archaea; phylum Thermoproteota; class Nitrososphaeria; order Nitrososphaerales; family Nitrosopumilaceae; genus Nitrosarchaeum. Next base: position 1,884 of record SCUP01000019.1, read on the forward strand.
AATGCAGGTGCTATGGGTGGAAAATTACTTGGTGCTGGTGGAGGAGGTCATTTACTGTTGTTTGCTCCAATAGAAAAAAGGAATAGCGTTATCAAAGCTATGAAAAAGAATAATATAGAAATTACAGGATTTAAT
>SCUP01000160.1 GCA_004297665.1 Nitrosarchaeum sp.
GAATTTTTAATATAATTTGCTGCATTTTTAATTGCGTCTTTTGTATTTTCCCCTGCTTTGAATATAGTATCTGGCTGCTCTGAAATTTCTTTTAATGTAAAATGTGCATAGTCTCCCTTATATGCATCTGCAAATTCTCTTGATACTTTTGTAATTTGCTGTTTTACGCTTTCTCCATTAAAATCTAAAATTTGTAATCTGTCTTTATCAATTATAACAAAATTACCATTTTCAATGTAAATGGCATTATCTGTCTGTTCAATAAACCCTAAAACATCACTTGAGAGAAAGTAACTATTTTTTCCAATTCCAACAATTAATGGTTCATGAAATCTTGCAGCTGCCAATTGCCCATTTTCAAACATTGCAACAAACGCATAATGACCCTTTAATTCTGAAACTGTTTTGATTATTGCACTTTTAACATTCTTGAATATCTCATAATTTTTTTGAAGAAGATTTGCTATTACCTCACTATCTGTTTCACTTTTGAAAACATATCCGTCTTTTTCTAATTCATTCTTTAGTTGTTCAAAATTTTCTATAATTCCATTATGTACTATTGCCAGGTTTCCAGAATTGCTAGAATGTGGATGTGCATTTACATCTGTCACTTTTCCATGAGTTGCCCATCTGGTGTGACCTATTCCAACTTTTCCAGGTAATGTATCTAGTTGAATCCTAGAATTTACTTCTTCTACTTTTCCAACTCCTTTTTTTAATTCAATTTGACTATTTGATTCGGTCGCAACTCCAACGCTATCATATCCGCGATATTCCATTCTTCTTAATCCTTTGACTATTATTGGTGCCGCTATTTCATTTCCATAATAACCAATAATTGAACACATGACTGATCTATCTGATAATATGAGGGGTTATTTACTGTTAAACCTATTCTTGTAATTATTCAATTGAAAATCTTTCTATTGAGATTCTACTTCAGTTGTCTCTGCGGCTGTATTACTTTCGGGTTTTGATTCTGATTTAGTACTTTCTAACATGCTTGGAATATTGGATTCTGGTGAAAAATGAATACTCTTTTCCTCTTCCAATGTTACAATATATGATGGAATGTTTACTTTTCTATCACCAATCATTATATGTCCGTGAATTACTGCCTGTCTTGCTTGATATGGTGTTTTAAATCCAAACTTTCTTGATACTAGTGTTTGTAATCTACGTGAGAGTAAATCATTCACTTGAAGATTGAGTACATCATCTAATGTGGATTCATTACTGACTAATCCTATCCTCGATAATGACTTCATCAAAATTGGTTCTTTTTCTAGTCTAATCTCTTGTCTTAAAGCAAGCAATGATCTTGCTTGATGTCTGACACGCGATAATTCTGTATGTGCTTTCCATAATTCTCTTTTTGATCTTAAACCAAATGTACCAAGAGTTTTTAATTCATCCATTTTTAATTCGTAATTAAGTGGTCTCTTTGGTTTTCTCCACATTCTTCTTGGATATTTAGGATCTCCCACTCAATTCACCTATTTCTTTTTCTCCGCAGGAGCTGCTTTCTTTTCTGCAGCAGGTTTTGTTGCTGCCGGTGCAGCTGCTGTTGCCGGTGCAGCTGCTGTTGCTGCTGCCGGTGCAGCTACTGCTTGTGCAGGAGCTGGTTTTCCAGCTTTGGCAACACCTACTGCTCCTCCTTTTCTACCTGTAGTCCTTGTACATTGTCCTCTAACTTTTAGTCCATACATGTGACGGTAACCTCTCCAGCTATTGGTGGTTCTCTCTCGCTCGATATCATTTCTTAAAGTAAAAGGAATATCTGATGTCAATAGATGCATATTTCCTCCAGTCTCAATATCTTTTCTTCTGTTAAGAAACCACACTGGAAAATTTCCTGCTATGGGATTTGTAATTAATTTCTCAATTGATTGAACATTAGATTCAGATAGAAAACCGATATTTGTATTCGTGTTAATTTTTAGTGTATCTAGAATTGCTGTGGCAAAATTGTATCCTATACCTTTAATCTGGGTTAATCCAACAATAGCCTTTTTGGCTCCAGGAATATCATTTCCTACAATCCTAACAATGTGTCTAAATTCTTGCGTGCTCAAGTATTCAAAAATTCTTAGTTACCCCGATAAAAACCATGCTAGGCGT
>SCUP01000161.1 GCA_004297665.1 Nitrosarchaeum sp.
GGCCCAGCGATGTCTACAATGAAGGGATTGAAGTCATCACTAGGAAGATTCATGCCAGAAGCAGACTCGGAATTGAATTCCATGACACAGACACTCAATGGTCTAATGATGGACTCTCTAGCAGGAGACTCATTTAGCATGGAGACTGGCGCTTCAAGTGAGGAAACCGAAAGAATCCTACAAGAAGCATCTGCAGTAGCAGAGCAACAGGTTGGAGATAAATTCCCATCTGTACCAACACCAACTGGACTATCGTCCCAATCCTCCACTTCTACATATTAGAAGCTAGGTAAGACGACTGTCACTTTTTATTTATTTTCAAACATTCCATAATATTTCTCTGAATATCTTACTTTTAGTGAAAAACTTATATCTATTTCATCATGTTTTACCCTGAATCTATTAATTGAAATTCACTAATTTCTGCCATCTTTGCATTCTTAATATCACAATCATCAGAAAAGGTACAAAAAATACAAAATACAATAGGTGGAATTCTGGAAGTGAACTATCAGGAGAATAAAATGTACCCCAGTAAATTGGTGATGGAATAACAAAATTGTTTTCTAATATTATATCTCTTGGCCATGTATTAGCAACATTTCTATGAAAATCATAAACAGATAGATAGAAACTATATTCATTATTTCTTCCTATTAGTTCTAATGGAATTTTAAATTCATATGATGCATGTGGAACTGGAGTGTATCTATCTGCATTATCTGACATTGCTCCAACTCCCATAAATCTAGTATCAGATATTTTTTTAAAATTTCCAGAAACAGCAACATGTGAACCTCCTTGAAGAATTATGGGACTATTATCTCCTAATGTTACTAAAAAGCAATAATCATTCTCATTAGCAATTTTGTTGTGACTTGGATCTCCAAAACATACAATAGCTCTATCTGTTCCTTTATCCTTAAAGACATCAGAGAGATGATCTACAAATACATAGATATAATTTCCATCATGTGCAGTTCTCAAAACAAGTTTTGTTCCATCATTAAATGACCATGAATTCAAACTACTCTCTTTCCATTCTCTAGTAAAAGTCCATTTCCCATCATAAATTATCTTATCTACTTCTTCAGAATAAGTTGTTGGAATAGGTTCTTCTGCAAAAACAAATTGGTTAATGCTGATAAAAGAAAAGATGACAATCAATATCTGCAAGTACATATATTTTGTAACAAAGTCAAAGTTTATAGATGTTAATTACATTATCAAATCATTGAATAAAATTATCATTGCAGGAATAATTGCAGTTTTAGTAATAATTGGAATTGGATATACTGGTGTAATGACATGGCAAACCAAAAGCCAACCTGATACTGTCTTGGAACCACAAACTACAGGCAGAAATATAACTATCAATCTTGATGAAGGACTAAATTTGCAGGCTTCACCTTGATGTTGGGCCAAATTGGACACTAAATTACATGGAAACTTCCGGTAAGATTAATAAATAAAAATAGTTTAGTTAAACAATGAAAAATACTATAACAATAGTAGTAGTAGCCGCAATTGTTGCAACTAGCGCTGGTTTTCTTGGATTCAGTTTTGCCTCAAATCAATCCAGTCCAAATCAACCATTGATTACATCTGCAATGATGAACGGTCACATACAACTAGTTGTTACCGACTCTGATGGACAAATCAAAGCATACAGACAAACAGATAATGCAATTACAACAAAAGCAGAAAACTGTGTAGCCAAAATATTGTTCAAGGGCCCAAGCTCAGGTACTGGCAATGGATGTACTGGTGCTCTTAACTCTCCATTTACCTACATTGCTGTTGGTACAGGTACCGGTTCAGAATCAAACACCAACACTGAACTTGGAACAGAACTTGCAACATCTGGATTAACTAGAGCACTTGCAACTACTGTAACCATTACCAATTCAACAACAGGCGGTACAGGTTCTTCAGCAGCATCAGTTTTAGTGTCAAAAGCTTTCTCCGTATCTGGTACACAATCAATTACTGAAGCAGGACTCTTCAATGAAACTGCAGCATCTGGTACAGATGCAATGTTTGCAAGAAAAGTTTTCAGTGCAGTCTCTGTAGCTAACGGTGATACACTAACTGTACAATGGACAATCAACATCGGTAACACAACAAGCTTCAACTAGTCACTTTTTTTATTTTT
>SCUP01000001.1 GCA_004297665.1 Nitrosarchaeum sp.
ATTTGGTTCTGATTTTGAGGATGCACGTGGAATTAACCATCCTCCAGCAATAGCTGGTGCATATTTTGCAGCTAAATTAGGCGTAACTGAATATCTAGTGAAAAATAAAATTCAATCCGGTGTGATAATCTTACGGGAAATTAGACCTGAATATGCAATTCCTGTGGGTGTTTGGCAGGTAAGAGAAGGTATTCGTTTAGCAATGAGACAAACCCCGATAATTGGTGAAACTTTTGATGATGCTCTTACACTAGCGTCAAAGAAAATGAGTATTAGTAAACCTGAATGGCTTTCAAAAGGAAATATTATGAAATTAATTCGTCAGAAAACAATTGCAGATTTTTTCTAATTTCCTATGTGTAAAATTGGTTTGTGGCTAAATTTATTGTAAAATAGTTATTTTAGATCATTACATCCTGTTTCTAAAGTATATTTTATTGCCAAAACTATTCATGGATACGCTCAGATGTGTAAAATGCAGTAAAATTATTCCAAAAACCGGTAACTACACAATAATTGTGTTTTTGATCAAAGACAAACTATCTGATCCATATTATGAACATCTTTGTTGCCCTGAGAGATTTTCTATGATTTGCTGATACAATCTTGATCTATTTATTGATCACTTTTTAATTCAAACATAATGCAAAACAAGAACTTGATAATTGGAATTGCTATTATTGCCAGTCCAATTCTTTTTGCACTGATTGTATTTCCTGACAGCTTTAGTTTAAGTTGGAATCAAGGAAGAGGGGGATTTCTTTTTGCACTTGTGTTCATTGTTGCTGAATTAATTGGTCTTAAAATTATCATTTCTAAAAAAAGATTGATTGCTGTAATTCCATTGGCTATTATGGTTATTGCATATGTTATTGGATTGGAATATGGTTTAAGAGATTATATTTTATCATCTGCTGAACAATACAACGTACAACTAATCAATTCTTGGACATGGATGTGGGATTTTATAGTGTTGGATGTTTTTGTAATTATTGTACTAAGTATATTTTTTGGTAAACGATGGATAAGAATTGCACCTGCTGGGCCAATATTTCTTGGTGGCAGTGCAATTATTCTTTCATTGGATGCATTTTTCCCATATGACTCTCTTGGCCCATTACAATATGTTGTGCCTTATTTGGTGCAAACAAATGTATGGTTAGTAAATGTGTTTGATCTTGGAACTGCTACTGCACGTGACAATCTAATGTTCCTCAAAGGCGATTTTGGACCAATGGTGCTTCAGGTATTTTGGCCATCTGCAGGTGTGCATAGTATAATCATCTATTCTCTGGTCATGGGTGCATTTCTATTAAAAATGAATATCCCTAGAAATAGAAAAGCTGTTTACTTTGGATTGGGAATTGCAGGAACAATTGGTGTTAATATGATTAGAATATTTTCTTTGTCTTGGTATGCCCTCAAAGTTACTACTGATGCAAAACAATGGGAAGAATTTCATTCTGTCGCAGGTGAGATTATGTTCTTGCCGTGGCTGTTTATCTTTTTACTAATAGTAATTCTAATCGAAACAAAGAGGTTAAAGAAATTAGAATCTGAAGGAAAATCTATTCCTAAAAATAGCTAGTAATACTGCTTTGACCTTGAATTTCTGAAAGTTCTGAAACTTTTACTCCTAATCTTCTAACTGTATTTTTCTGATCTTCTAATGCTTCTTTTAATAACTGTGCTGCATTTTTTTGTAATTCTTCTAGACTTGATGTATGACTTTTTAACATTCTTGATTTTGTTTTGTTTGTCAAATCTGATAGAATGAACTGTATTCCTATTGATTTGAACATTCTATTGTTTTTCTGTACTACTTTGTGTAGTTCTATGCATAACTCCTTAAGATTTTCTGCCAAAAAATCATAATCGTTTGAATCTTTTTTTAGAGTAGATAATTTACTGTATTGGATGCTTGCTTCTCTTTCCTTTATTGGCTCATTATCCAATCCTCTAGATGCGTTAAATATGTAAGTTCCATGTTTTCTTCCAAATTCTTTAATCAAAGTAAACACATCTAATTTCTTCAGATCATTGATTGTTTCAAGATTCATTTGTGTAAACCTCTCTTCTGTTTTCTTTCCAATGCCCGGTATTGCTCGAATCTTTAATTGTTCTAAAAACTCTTCAACTTTTTCCGGTGACACCACTGTTAGCCCATCTGGTTTTTTAAAATCTGATGCAATTTTTGCAATTAATTTGTTTGTTGAAACTCCTATGGAACAACTTAGTTTTACTTTGTCTCTGATAGAATTTTTAATTTGTTGTGCCAAATGACTTGCCTTACCAAAATTTCCT
>SCUP01000162.1 GCA_004297665.1 Nitrosarchaeum sp.
GCTCTTCCGATCTCTTTCATTATAATATAATAAATCTGCGATCTCAATTAATTTATCAGTTGTTTCATCACTTGATTCTAGAATATTTTGTTTAATTTTATCTATATTTAAACTCTTAAAATTGAATTTTTCAACAAATCTTTTCTTTATGTATTTGCGATTCTTTTCTTTTTGATTTCTTTCATTGATTATTTTAAATGTCTCATCTATTTTGTTGATTTCCTGAAAATATTCTGGAAATGATTTTGCCAAAAAGTCATTAACTTTGATGTCTTCTATGAATTCTATTACTTTGTATGCTTGTTTTTCATTTTTTCCTTTAATCCATTTCCAATATTTATTAAAATTTGTTACATTTGCATGTCCTGCAGCATGACAAATGCTTGCAAAAAACAAATTCCAAATTGTTTTCTTTCCTGATTCATAATCTGAAAAGACAATTCCTTCATAGATAGTGTTTTTGTTTATCTCTCTTGGCAAAGGACAATATACTGTCATCCTTGGCAAATAAACTATCTTTGGAAAATGAATTCCTTCTAAAAAGAAAATGTCTATGTCTGTAGGTTTTCTTTCACATATGTCAAAAAAGATCTGATGGGCTACATCCTCTACTGTCTCTTTCATTTAATCACACTTGATAATTTCGTTGTGCCATTTCATTTTCAATTACTTTTTTGATTATCTGTCTTACCTCTTCTTGCACCTCTTGGTCATCACTAGTCATTGGAACCAATGTTTCATTTCCACCAGTTGGAATATCTACGCCATCTGAGCAAATCTTTGCCCAATTTACTAAATCTCCTATAGATGGGCCATAGGGAAGATCACCTGTTTTGTATTCTTGTCTTAGCTTGGCACCTATTTTCACAATTATCTCTGCATCTTTTAAAGAAATACCACCTCTTTCTGAAACCATCTTGAATTCTTTTTCATCGATATTGTCTCCAACACTCATGTAATCAAAATTTAACCAAACACTCATTCTCCTTCTCATTGCAGCATTGATTGGTTTTGTACCTGCAAACTCTGATGATACTGGATTCATACTAACTATCAAGTATGCATGTTTGTGTCTGTGGATAATCTCACTATCTTTTTCTGTGAGTACCATGTGCCCTCTTTGATCCAATAAGGGGTTTAGTTTTGTTGCAACGTCCTGCTTCATCATGTTTACCTCATCAAGATATAATATTCCGCCCTTTCTACACCACCCAGTAATTAATCCATCAATCCAGTTCTCTTTTCCTAATCCGACATATCTTCCAAAAAGATCAAACACAGATGTTGCTAAACCACAGTTAATTTCCCACATTGGAAGTCCAGCCAATTCTGCAACAAGATATACGATGTGTGTCTTCCCTGTTCCACTAGGGCCAATTAACGCACATTGCTTGAAAAATTTTAGCGCTCTTCCAATTCTTTCCACATAATGTTCCCCATTATCCAGATATGGTGGTGTGTCTTTTGGTATCATTTCATTCATTTCTGGGGGAAATATCATATCTGATGAATCCATGTATTTTTTAAAATCATACATTTTGGATAGTTTATGGGTGTCTTTTTTTATCTTGGATATGGATACTGACAGATTTACCTTTTCTGAATTTATTTTTGAATGATTAATTGACGATATGACTCTATTCTGCTCCATGCGCACATAATTTACATAATAATGTGCTTAATGCTGTCATGTGTGTGTCAATATTACATACACATTGTTTAATGAATTCTGAGACTCCAATTAATCAAATTGAACATCCACATTGATTTGAACTCTATATCTATGAGTAAAAATGACCCAAAAAACACAGTATTTCACAAATATGATGTGGAAGCGTCAATTGACGAGATTGAAAATGCAGACACTTATTCTACTTTCAAGTATGGATTTACAATTTTATCAAACCCAAAAAATGTCCGTCTATTCATCGAAGGTATGCTCAAAATCATAGGAGACTCAAAAGAACGTGATGATGTCCTCACCAAAGATGAAAATGATGTCCCAAAAATTCTCTCTGTTATTTATCAAGAGTTATTTCCTACATTTTTCTTGCTTTCAAAAAGTCTCGATGTATCTTGTCCACCTCATCAGATTGGCGGAATTGGTGCCGGCAACATCTCTTCTGAAATTGATGAAATGAAAAATATTGCATCAATACAAGAAAACATGTCATCTCCAGAAATTGTAAAACAGGAATTAACAAGTGAACCAGAATTAGAAAAGATAGATATTATTCAGCCTAACATGTAATTATGATTTCTTACATACTATCAATAATAGCACAAACAACAGGCAAATTTTGATAATGCACAAGACATATTGGAAAAATAATAAGCAATTCAATTTGATCAATAGACGTGCACTTGCAAATGTTGTGACTAGTGCCATAATTTTGTCTGCTGTAAGCATAATGGGTGTGATGATGCTTGGGTGGTCAAATAGTAGCTTAGCTACACAAAAACAATCAATCGAAGAAGTGTTTTCTACACAAACAAACAAAATACACGAAGACATAATTTTTGACAATATCTGGTTCTCTACTAGTTGTCCAGGAAACTGTGTTAATGTTACAATGTCTAATGTCGGAACATTGGGACTAAATGTAACCGAGATAAAATTTATTGATGGAGGGACTTTGGCAGAATTGGGAATTTTTACATATACTAATGCTGGAATTATGCCCTCAGAGTCTTTTTCAACTAATGCAACATATCCATGGACATCCGAAGAAGATATTGACATTATTGTATTTACAGAAAGAGGAAACCAATTCACCACTCAAGTGATAGCACCATGAGAAAACACCGAGGCCTAAGTGCAGTAGTTGGAGCCGTATTTCTTGTTGCAGTAGTTGTCTCTGCGCTTTCTTATGTTACTTATAGCATGAATGTGTTAGGAACTTTTTCTGAATCGTTAGTAACCGAAGAAAAAAGACAACAAGACAAACAAGATGAAGAATTTGAAATAATGTCGGTGAATATAACGCCTGCAAACAAACTAGATGGGATTGTTAAAAATACAGGCCAAATACCTGTAGAAATAAAATCACTTTGGATTGAGGAAGTCGATGCACTTGATTCAGTTAAAAAATTTAATATTGGCACAGTAATCGCTCCTGGAAATCAATTATCTTTGATTAGCAGTGTTGATTTTGATATGGATCCTGCTAAAGGATATGCCATGAAGATGGTTTCAGGTAGGGGGCACATCAAATCTTTTTATGTAAACTCTCCTTCGTCGCAAAATCTTTTGCTAAACATTCATGCCATTCCAGAATTTGTGCCAAGCGAATTTACTACAACTGTTTTATTTACTGTTGTAAATAACATGTCAAATAACAATATTTTGTATAATGTAATTCCTTCAGTGAGTATGACAACTATTGGTGCTGCAACAATTGATCAACTTTCTGGGCCCACTCCCGCATCTTATCCTTCATTAGGTCCAGGAGAGATTGCAACTTTTGAATATGTTTATCAGTTAACTGGAGATGTAGATGAAGGTGCGATATTTGATGCAACAATTGCAAATGCGGTTGCGGAAAACTTTGTTACAACAACAGCATTAATCAAAGAAATTACTCTTGCATCTGAGGCAGGTACTGCATTTGAGTCTTTTATGTTATCTTCTATTCAGACAGGAAATGATGTTTTATATTTTCATGATAACACTGAACTGACTCCAGGTGGATATCAAATGGATGGTTCTGATCCTATTGGTGGCGGTTCAACAGGAAATCCTAGTATCACAGCTCTGACTTTTTGGAGCACAAATGTTACATCAAGTACTGTTGTTGCAAATGGTATATGGAATTCTCGTCTTGCCTATTATAGCAATCTAGTTCCTAATGGAATTTCACAACCATCATTTGCATTTATGTTTGAATGCAATAATTGTGGTGGAACAGGACATACTTCAGAGTCTACTGGAAACATTAGTATTGATGATTTTGTAAAATCAGGAGGCCCTACATGGCATTCTACTGGCGGTCCTCACAATGATGGATATTTTAGCTATGATGGAAATGATTATCACAGTGCAGAATGGGATGCAGCAAGTGAATATTTGGTATATCAGGATATTTCTACCAATCCTGCATATACTGCCATCTGGGTAAGAATTCCTGCAACCACTGATAATTACATGCCAATTGTAAGATGGGGTGATGAAAATGAAAGTAATGAGGATGAATATGAGATTGCACTTGGTGACGGAACAGTAGGAAACCATGGAAAAATTGTTTATCGATTCACCACAAATGTTGATACTGATGTTACTACATGTGTAAGTACTGGAAGTACTGTTTACGATACTAACACATGGTTTCATGTAATCGGGGTTAGGCCAGCTGATGATCAATGTACTTTATACATTGATGGCATTCTGCAAGAATCTCAAAACCATGCCCCTGATAGCACTAGTGATGTAGATGTTGATGACCCAGATGATATTTTCATAGGATTTAATGGTGATGCTGATTATTTGATAGGTGATGTTGCAATGTTTATGCATTGGAATAATGTGGCTGCACTTGATGCAACAGACGCATATGATCTATACAATACAAATTATGGCACAAATGGAACTAGAGCTCATTTTACACTTCAGAGAACCACAGGTACAGGTATTGTACAAGAGACAATTTATGATAACAATTTTGATTTGAATTTTCACGATCCTGCAAAAAACTCTGATACAAACACTAGATATGATTTACAAACCAATAATGATACCTATGCAAAATATTCATTTTACAATTTTACAACAACCACTTCATCAAACTCTACATTTGCCATAGGTGAGAGATTAAAATTTGAGATTTCATGGGATTCAGATACCCAGAACATACCAATAAACATTAGATTTGATGATGATGATTCTCAATTTGCATTGCCTGATGCCTCTAGCTATATTCAACCCCCTACAACAATACCTGATTGGCCTTCTTACACCACTTTTGATAGGGATGACAAGGTCACACTTTCTACTTTTAACAATGGTCCTCTGGGAGCATGGTTTACCTATCAAGGAACAAGATTCATTCTTACTACTCTTGATGGTACTACTTCATACGGAGCACTTGTCGATAAGGTTAATGCAACTAGTGTTAATGAAGATCAAGATAGCATCTATATTCCTAATCAAAACTATGCCGCAATAGAATTTTTTCAGTTTGGAAATCCACCTCAAATACAGCCACCTTCAAATCAACGTGTGCCTGTAGGTGCTTACGATGCAGCAATTTTTCTTAGTGGATATGATGATTCTGGAAATATATTTCTTAAAACCATTAATTTAGGTGTGATTGTTGTTACTGATTGATAACAGCTTTGTAACATCAGAATACATACAACTTTTAATGTAATTTCCAAGTATTTGAAAATCAATGCAGTCTAGTGAATCTACTGATCCTATCGTACCTAGTGAAACGGACATATCTATGATAACTGCTGATTCACTGACTTCTAGTGCAAGCACATTGGCTCAGCTAAATACACTGATTGAAGAGTCCATGCAAATTTATGAACTAGAAGACCAAAAAACGAACATCATAGAGGATCTACATAATGCATTAAAAATAATTACAGAATTTCTAAGTTTTTCAGTAAATGTTCATCCTGAAATATTTAATCTTCCTTCTGATAGCAGTATAGTTTTGTTGCCCAATTTAGATTTAATAATTAAATTATCAAATGGCAAAACAGAGACTAAAAAATTTACAAATTACCCTCCTGAAACAATCACACAAATTATAGAATACGTCACACCACAATTAATTGGATTAATTCAAACACAAAAGACATATTTGACAGAAAAGATCACTTTCTTAAGAACTGCAACAAAACAACTAAACGCGCTTTCTCAACTAAAAGAGAACTTGCCAAATATACTGCCCATAACGGAGATATCGTAAAACATTGCATATGTTGATTCACAGGTACAATACAATCAGTTCTCTGAAATCAAGTCTTGAAAAAGAGATAGAGGAAATAGCGCAATCAATAAACGACTACTCTAATGTTTTAGGTGAAAAAATTAGAATAAACGAAGAATTCTCAAAAGATGATCCAGAGTTTTTGGAATTAAAATCAAAACTAGAAAACAACCTTACAGATAAAAATAAAACAGAGGCGAAAATTGATGATACTAAAAATAAAAAAAATACTGAAAAAAAGAATTCTGAAAAACCAAAAAAATCATCCAAGAAAACTAGTGAGTCCTGGTATAATTTAGATCAAATAATGATATACAATGGAATAGGGCTCAAAGGTGAACTTGAATTATACTTTAAAGCAATAGATGAATTAAAATCAAAACTAGAAACCCTTCAAAGAACATTATCTGCTTTGAACAATATAATTGAAAAAGGGCTCAAAGAGAACATGGCATGTATTGCATTTCAAGGTTCAAATGGCCCTCTACAGATATCATTTCTAAAAACAAGTGAAATTAGAAAGAATTTTTCATTTAAATCGATCTATTCTGGCATGGCAATTTCTCAAGAAAATATAATAAAAATAGGAATATAGTGAATTTTTATGCTAAATAATACAAAAAGTTACAATAATTTCATATTTAAAGAAAGTAAGAAATATGATCGATCCGATCAATTCTTCTTAGCTATATCACAATATAGTCTAGTCCTTTCTTATGGAGGATCCTGAAAAAGCATGACAAACGAAACTCAAACTTCAATATTTGACTCTACTCCTGATACTCAGATGTACGAGTACAAATTATCTGTAGAAAAAGTCCAAGTGGAACTTTTACAGTATGGGCTGACATCTAATCAAAGTAAAGTATTCATTTATCTTGGAAAATACGGTGCAAAGACTGCACCTGAGGTATGCAAGGCCCTTAAATTACCTAGAACTGAAACATATCATTTACTTTCAGCATTACAAAACAAGGGAATTGTTTCAGCTACATTTCAGCATCCTATCCAATTTACTGCATTACCATTAAACAAGGCAATATGGATTCTAGTAAACTCTGAAAAAGAACGAGTAAAATCCCTTGAACACATGGAAAAAGGATTATCGGAATTATGGGACAATATTCCAACCTTTGATTCACTACATGATGAAGTTGAAGAAAAATTCCAAATGCTACAAGGTACAAATCAAATACAATCAAAAATTACTGAAATGACCGATGACTTTAAAGATGAATTTTTGATACTTGGTTCTGAGAAAGACTATATCAAATTATATCATGGTGAATTCTTGGAATCTTTTGTAAAATCAAAACAGCAATTTAGATTACTAAGTGCATGCTCTGAAAAAACTGCATACATATTTGATAATTTGGAAAGAAAGAATATTAAAAAACTAGACAAGGACATACAAAATCACCTATGCTTTATCCTAAAAGATGATGCTGAACTGTTGTTCTTTACTAAAAATGCAAATTCACCTACAGAGCCATTTGCAATGTGGACAAACTCCAAATCCATGGTATACTCGATGAGATTACTCTTTGAATCACTTTGGACAAATTCAAAGAACATTCACCTATGATAGTTTAAGTAAATATTATTTGTAAGAATCAAACTAGTCTCCCTCTTTATATAGAAAATTCCAGTTATTCTCTTTGTAGATATGGATTTTACATATTCTAAAGTAAAAACAGGCATACCGGGATTGGATTTGATCATGTCAGGAGGATTGAAAAAAGATCGTTCTGTAATAATCTCAGGTCCTCCTGGTAGCGGAAAGACAACATTTGGATTGCAATTTCTATACTCTGGTGCCAAGGACTTTGATGAGCCAGGTGTGTACATTACCATGTCACAAAATATCGATGAGATAAAAAATGACTGCAAGTCATTTGGTTGGGATTTTGATGACCTAATCAGTAAAGACAAAATCCTGATGATTGATGCAAGACCATTTAAAATTCAAGACAAGTTAATTGGGCGAGATGATTCTCTGTATAGAGGTGAGCAGATACCATTTGAACACTTGACAAAATTACTTTTAAGCAGTATTAAAAGAGTGGAAGCAAAAAGAATGGTAATTGATTCTGTTACAATTTTAGCAATGCAGTATTCTGATAAATTCTACATGAGACAAGGTCTACAAGGAATGATTCAAGCATTGGAAAATTATGGAGTCACATCACTAATAATATCAGAGTATTCTGAAAACAACGAAATTCCTTTGGAGTGGTTTGTTACGTCTGGAATTATTCAGCTAAGACATACTAGAAAAGAGGACACCATGGATAGAACAATTCAAGTAACTAAAATGCGTGGCATTAAACACAGTGAACAAATTCATCCCCTGATGATTAATGGAGATGGAATGCACATACAACATCCGAGATTGACTCCATAGTCTATTTTGTCTGTTTTTTGATTTGTTGTACCACCATTGGTAGAAAGGCACCAACATCGGTCACTATGCCCAATGCTTGCCATGTTCCTCTATCCATAAGCTTGGTAACCGTTGGCTGATTGATATCCACTACTATAACTTTGACATTTGCAGGCAACATATTTCCAGTTGCAATAGAGTGCAACATTGTAGAAATCATGATTACCATATTTGCATCCTTGAGAATTTTTTTATATTCTCTTTGTGCTTCGGCTACATCTGTAATTACATCTGGCAATGGTCCATCATCACGAATAGAACCTGCCAATACAAAGGGAATGTTGTTTTTTACGCATTGATACATTATCCCACGTGTTAGTTTTTTTATTTTAACCATATTTGCAATAGAACCCGCACGAAAAACTGCGTTTATTGTTTCCATATGATTTCGATGCCCGCGATATGCCAAAGTTGCATCATGAACATTCATTCCAAGTGATGTTCCCAATGTGGCATATTCTATATCATGAACTGCCAATGCGTTTCCAGCCAAAACTCCATCAACAAATCCTAATTTTATCAAATCTGCAACTGCATCTGCTGCACCAGTGTGAACTATTGCTGGACCGCCAACAATTATTATTTTTCCGCCCTTCTTTTTTGTTTTGTAGATGTCTTCTGCTACCTTTTTTGCAATATGTTGTGTTGGTCGCTCACTTGAGCTTGAACTTCCCATAAATTCAAAGACGTTTACTCCTTCTCTTGGACGCTCAGGTGGAGTAATTTTGATTCCACCCTCGCCAACTATTATCTCATCTCCTTTTTTTACATCTCTTACAGGTACACAAAACGCTCTGTTGTGTTTTACTACAATACACTTGTCCATCATCATATTTTCAACTTGAATCCATTTTTCATTATGAAAAACTTGGGTATGATTATTTGTAGTACTGTAAAAATCATCAGGCATTACCATGTCTTTTGGTGATTTTTTTAGCAAAATTCCTTTTTGTAGTTTTGCAACTGCACCTTCACGATGAATTGTTTCTAAAATTTCATCTAGATGTTTTTGATTCTTCCCAGTAACTAATAATCGTGCATATGATGGGTCTTTCTTCTTTTTTCCGATATTGATTTCTTCTACTTGAAATTCACCATGCAGATCCATGATCTTATCAAATATCTTTGTAAGAATAGACGAATCAATAAGATGACCACTAACTTCAATCTCTTGTGAAAATTTTGTCATTTATTATTCTAAATACAATGATAACAAAAGCTTTACGCTGATTTTTTTTGACTATTATTGGTAAAAAATTGTCAATTTGACTATACTGGAAGTATTACTTTACCTTTGTATTCTGAAATATTGTCTTTTTGAAATGAATGCTCCAGAGTTTCTTTTTGTTCCTTTGTCACTCCTTGAACAATTGTTTTAGAAACACCATTTTTATCCACTAGTGCAAGTATGTATCCACTATTATCAGTTAAAACAAATCCTGCTGATTCATCAACAAATGCGTAAAGATTTTCTTCTCCTACTGGTTCCCATACATTTGATTTGTTATCTCTTAATGCAAGTGCAGGCATCGCCTTTCCATGGGTTAATTGGTTTAGGTATTCTCTTGCACTTGCAACTCTTTTTTGTCCTGTTTTTAAAGCCTGAAAATATTGCACTACTAAAGGAAGGCATGATTGTTATAAAAACAATATCTCAAAAGACTGTTATATCTTATATCACGAATAAAATCATGCCTCTTACAAATAATGTAATAATAAAATTAAATGAAATCACCACTATTGTTGAAGATAAAAGCAATCTAAAAGAACAAGAAATAGAAGAGATCAAATCTATTTTTAAAGACATTCTCAAAAGTGGCGAAAGATATGATGTAGACGATATTGAATCATGGTTTGAAAATGAAGGCAGTTGGTCAAACAAAGCATCACGAATTAGAGTGATAAATCTTTCTCATTACATTCAAGACAAATATGAACAAACTGCAAGACTGAAAATTATTTCAGATGATTAAGATTCATGGTGTGAAAATTAAATTTCTAATTGTTCTAAGAGTCTTCCAACTATCTTTGCGTTTTCCTTTCTCTCATCTAGTATTTTTATCAGTCTCTGGTTTTTTGTTTTGTCATTTGAAGCAATTATTTGGAAATATTCTTCATCCAAGTCATTATTTGCTTGTAATCTTTTGATTATTTCAAAGAGTATCCCTATGACTTGTTTTTGTGTATCAATTAACTCATCTTTACTTTTTTCAGACATGGTTATTTATCTAGTATCTTTGTAAATAATTCTAGTAGTTTGGGATCGTTTATTTCGTTTTTTGCAGAATTAAAAAAAGAATCCAATTTTTCTTTAGAGTGTCCTTCATTAGAGTAAATTTTTGCCTGTAATGCCATTTCCAATCGGTCTAATTGATGAACCATTTTTGCTTCTTTAGAATGATTAGACTGATATTCCTCCCACAGTAGACCGTATTGCTTTTGTAATGATAGGGGTAAATCATTTAAGATTTTTTTCATGACATTATTTTCCAATGCTGTTTTTTCCTCGCTTGAAATTTGTCCTTGAGGTATATCACCAGTTATTGATTCTACTAAATCATGCAAAAGAATAATTTTTAAAATTTTTTCAGCATTGTAATTTTCCAAATCTGAAAAGATCATGCCCATGATTGCCATAGAAAATGTATGATCTGCAACAGATTCTGGATTATCTATAGATAATTTGTCAATCCATCCTTGTCGTGGAATCTTTTTTAGATTTGCAGCTGTATGAAAAAAATCCAGAATCAAATTCGTAAAATCTTCTGAATATTGTATTCTAATTCAGAATCATAATAAAGAACATCATTCTGTTTAGGTAATTTGTGATTATTTTCAAATTTTGAATTCCAATATGGGAAAATATCTTTAGGCATAAATTACATTTGTAAGTAAATGGTAATAAATAATTCGAACAACATAATAGTTAAGGTATTTTTCATACAATATTGAAAATTTACACAAAGACAGGAGATGATGGAACTACTGGATTGCAAGGCAATTCTAGAGTCTCAAAATCCCATCCAAGAATAATTGCATATGGTACAATTGATGAAGCAAATGCGGGATTAGGAATCGTGTTATCTTATAAATTAGACAAAGACATTGCCACGTTATTAAATTTAATTCAGATCGGAAGAGC
>SCUP01000354.1 GCA_004297665.1 Nitrosarchaeum sp.
AGCTGCATTTGAAATTACTGTTCCAACTATAGCACATGCTGCATTGGCTGGCGAAGTTGAGCAACTCAAAGGTATTACTGAAAACGTTATTGTTGGAAGCATGATTCCAATCGGAAGTGGCACTGTAGACCTTTACATGCAAGTAAGCAAAAAGAAATGAGGATTCAATAAAATATTATGATGTGATACTGATGGGCGACGAAATTTCCACTTTAATGAACAATAATAAAAATAAAGTTATCTTGTTACGATTAAGAAACAACAAAACTGTCAGAGGAAATCTCCAAGATTTTGATATCCACATGAATTTGACATTAGATGATGCTGAAGATATTTCAGACAATGTAACTACAAAACTTGGAACAATTCTTTTACGTGGTGATAATATTTTGGCAGTTTCATTACCCGATGAAGAATCCTAACTCAAAATATAATTTATTCTCAAACATTAAATTCTAACTCTGATAATTTGTATTTATGTTGGTGTTTCCTTTGATTTTTTTAATATTTTTACCTTCTGTATCTGCTGAACAAGTTTCAAATTATGATAATCCATATTCTCCAATTTTTACTGACAAATCAGTATATTCGTGGACAGAGAAAGTTAAAATGACTATTCTTGCACCTAGCTGGAACACTGATAGATATTTGATTGATTCAATAGGAGATGATGAGGATCATCCTATTGAAATCTCTACAAGGGAGCACTCACTTACTCCATACAGATTTACAGAGACTGATGTCAATTCTGGAATATTTACTGCTGAAATAATCCTTACAGGATTTTCTCATGATGCTGATGGTGATGGTTCTATTGATACCACTCCTAGAACTATTGGAAATGGACCAACAAGTGGATTTTTAGAAGTAGATAGAGACTCTGCAATCACGATCTCATTTGAATTTGCAGATGGAGTTGTATTGACCGAATCTATTCCCGTACAATGGAATATTGGAAAAATTCAATTCTCTGAAGAAAATTATCTTTCTGATAACACTGCATTAATACGTGTAATTGATTCGGATCTTAATCTTAATCCCGAATCTCTGGATCATATGCCAATTCAAATCTCTTCAACTTCTGATATGTCTGGTATTGAAGTCGATGCCATTGAAACATCTGAAAGCTCTGGTATATTTGCTGCAACAATTTCTTTTACTCAAAATCTATCTTCAAGTGGAAATCGTCTATTTGTAACATCTGGTGATACAATTTTTGCAAAATACGATGATTACACGCTTCCAAGACCATATAGCACTTCTGATAATCTTGAAGTCACGACATTTGCATATGTTGATTCTTCAATTCCTACATTACAAAGACTCCAAAGTTTACCAATTGTTTTGTCTGATACTTCTGGTAATCCATTGACATCATTTTCAATTAATGA
>SCUP01000163.1 GCA_004297665.1 Nitrosarchaeum sp.
GGCTCATATGTTTTCTTTTTTTCATCCATTATGCCAGGTTTAATTTCAATTTCATCACCAACATTAAAAGTTCCTTGTGTTAAGCTTCCTCCAATTACACCACCTTTGATATTTTTTAGTTTCGTGCCAGGTTTGTTAACATCAAAAGATCGTAAGACATGCATTATTGGTTCTTTAGATTCATCTCGTTCTGGAGTCTTGATTGTAGATTCTATTGCACCAATTAATGCATCTATGTTAAGCCCAGATTGTGCAGATATTGGAATAATTGGTGCTTTTGCAGCATACGTTCCTTTAACAAACTTTGTAATTTCTTGATGATTAGTAATAGCTTCTTCGTATGAAATCAAATCTACTTTATTTTGTACTATGACAATTTGTTGTATTCCAAGTGTTTGAAGTGCCAAAAGATGTTCTTTAGTTTGTGGTTTAGGTACTTGTTCATTTGAAGCTATTAACAACAATGCTCCATCCATTAATGCAGAACCTGAGAGCATGTTTGCCATTAGACTTTCATGTCCTGGACTATCTACAAAACTAACAACTCTAGATAGTTCGCTTTCTTTTCCACAATTATTACATTTTGGAGCTGTTGAATATCCTAGTGGTTCTTCACAACTTTTACATTTGTAAAATGCTGCATCAGAGTAACCAACACGAATTGTAATTCCTCGTTTTAGTTCTTGACTATGAACACTTGTCCATGAACCTGTTAGTGCTTGAATAAGTGTAGTTTTACCATGATCCACATGACCCGCAGTTCCAATGTTTACACATGGTTGATGACCATATTTTTTTATGTACCAATCAGGAAGTGTTTCTCTCCAATGCATCAATTAAAAATGTAGAACCGGTATATGTTAAGTTATTCTTTTTATTTTCTTTAAGATTCTGCTGCTACTTCAGCAGGAGCTTCTACTGGAAGCTCTCCATCAAATTTACAATTTATCTGGTATATTTCTTCGGAAACTGTATTTCCGCGCATGAGTTTTCTTACTCTTTGTCCAATTTCTGCTGCTTGTAGTCCAACTCCTTTTGAAAGTAAAATGTATTTTCTTGCTGAACCATGAATGTCATTTCTCATTGGCACTCCAGATTTATCACTACCACCAGTGAGTTTTAATTTTCCTTTCAATCCTACAATAGATGCATCTGTTTCGTTACCTAGTTGTAAACCTAGTAATGTATTTGCATCACTGTCTTTCAACTCTTTAGTGATAGATTTTCCTTTTACATCTGATACGGTCAGCTTGAAATTTGTCAAGTATTACAAAAAAAAGTTAAACGACTAATTAACCTTTGGACATTATTTTTAAATCAAGATTACTTGACATACGTATGGATGATGAAATCAGATGTCCTAGATGTGATAATAAGATGGTAGATATGCAAGCATGCCATATGTTTTGTCCCAAGTGTGGAGCACATTTGGATTGTTCAGATAAAGGAAATTTTTGGTAATCAAATGCCAGGTCTTTTTGGGATATAATCATATGACATGTTAATTGCCTGATCTTTCATAATTTCAAGATAAGTATCATAATCTGCTTCAAAATTACAATGAGGACATTTTACATTAGTAATTTCATCATTTAAAATTGCTACTTTCTCACATTTAGGGCAACGTGCATCCATAATATTGTTTTTCAATCAAGATATTTAATCATAATTAATGAATTTGAGATAGGCGGTGTTAGTCTAGCTCGGTATGACGTCAGCTTCCCAAGCTGAAGGCCGCGGGTTCAAATCCCGCACTCCGCATATTTTATAATTCTCTAATTGCTTGCTCTATAATTCCTCTGTCCTTAGCTTTTGGAAAAAGTTTCAAATAACTTTTAAGATCATTTTTTGCTTCAGAATTCTTTTTTTGTTTCTCTCTGAGATAAGCACGATTTTTGTAAATTTTTGCGGATCTTTTAGG
>SCUP01000164.1 GCA_004297665.1 Nitrosarchaeum sp.
GACTCAGAACGCCTCAAAAGACACACAAAAAAGGCACACGGAAATATACCTGAAAAGAAACTAGATCCAAATTCCGGTTCAGGCGGTACGTGGTAACTGAAATTCAATCAGAAAATAATAAGTAATAATTGAACCATAGCAGTTAATATTTTGATTGTATGTTAAAATTATGTGGATTGCATATTTTGTAAAATAGTTTCTGGTCAAATTTCAGCTAGACTCATCAGAGAAACCATACATTCTATGGCATTTTTAGATGCATTTCCATTGGCTAAAGGTCATACTCTAGTAATTCCAAAAAATCACCATGTAAAAATCCAAGACATGACTAATGAAGAAAACTCTGACTTGTTTTCACTAGTCCACAAAATTCTTCCAAAAATAGACAAACTAACTGGTGCAACACTTGTTGCAATTCATAATGGAAAAGATGCAGGACAAGAAATTCCACATGTTCATGTACATCTAGTTCCTCGCACTGTCGGTGATTCTGCGGGTGCAATTCATAGTATGTTTAATCCTGCAAAGTTCTCTGATTCAGAGATTGAAGAAATTTACAATAAATTAAAATAATTTTCAATAAGGAAATAATCTCTCATTTGTATCTATATTTTCTACAATTATTGCTTTAGTGGGACAAGTCTCTGCGGCATTCATTATTTTGTTTATTCCTGCACCTTTTGGATTTATGACTGATGATTTTGGATTTGATTTTGAATTTTTGTTTATTAAAAAAACATCTGGAGCAATTATTTCACAACTGCAACATCCTATGCACAAACTTTTATCCACATCTACGAATAGATTGGGTTGCTTTTCAGGTTCTTTTGCTTTTTCATATTCCCCATGTCTTCCATCTGAGCGTATACGTGCATTGTATTCTTCCCAGAATTTTTTTTCATATTCTCTCCAAAAAGTAGGATCTCCTTCTTCAAATTCACGTGTATATTTACTCCAGTCTTGCTCTGGTATTTTTTCTCCTGATGGTGCACCCCATTGGGATTTTTTTTCAAAATTAGTTTTGTTGTTTGTCTCTGTAAATTTTTGTTTTGACTCATCAGTATTTTGGCTAAAATTTTTTCTCAAATGATTGTATGCTTCTGTAATCTTTTTGAATTCATTGCCTTCTTTTTCACTAGTATTTTTATCAGGGTGAAACTCGAGGACTAATTTTCTGTATGCTATTTTTATATCGTCCCATGATGATTCTGATTTTACATTCAATGCTTTGAGGGCTTGATATGTATTCACTACTACTAGGAATTTCTCATATGTTAAAAACAATTACACAAGACTTGGCTTTGGCTTATTCTAAAATGATCTCATCTTCTGGTTTCCATGCCGGTTCTACGATGCACAAAAATTGTAGATTTGTAAAACCTGTATTTTCTATGTATTGTTCTGACATTGGTGGAACGTACACTGAATCATCTTTTTTTAGTTGGTATGGCTCATCATTTATTCTCAAAATTGCATCTCCTTCTAAAATATAGTAAATTTCCGATGATTGTAT
>SCUP01000020.1 GCA_004297665.1 Nitrosarchaeum sp.
GAACCAAAACCAGAACCAAAACCAGAACCAAAACCAGAACCAAAACCAGAACCAAAACCAGAACCAAAACCAGAACCAAAACCAGAACCAAAACCAGAACCAAAACCAGAACCAAAACCAAAAACTGATTTTGTCAGTGATCCTTTTGCAGGAATTGTAGATGCTGATATTTTCAATTATTCGGAATTATATGATATTCCTCCACCAGAAAATGATGACGAAGCAATTCAACTGAGTACAAAAATTCGTGATTGGATTAAACAGGGACGACCAAAACCTGGAGAATCCAAAACAGATAAGAAAACAAAATCTGGTGAATTTGATGAACATTTATCTAAAAAAGAAGAAATTAACGATGAGAAACACAAACAAGATAAAGAAGAAGAAAAATCTAAAAAGAAACGAGGTGTATTTGGATTCTTTAAGAAATGAAACTCAAAACAAAAGATTTACTCACTTTAGCGGAATTAACCCCGAAAGAATTTGCTCAATTAATTGATTATTCTATTATACTAAAAAAAGAATTAAAAAATGGCAACAAACCTTTATTGAAAAATAAAACCCTTACTATGATTTTTCAAAAACCGTCCACGCGAACAAGAGTAAGCTTTGAAACTGGTATGTATCAATTAGGTGGGCATGCAATAAATCTCTCATCACAGGATATGCAATTATCACGTGGTGAATCAATAGAAGATACTGCAAAAACTTTATCACGATATACTGATTGTATCATGGCAAGAGTTTATGATCACAGTGTATTAGAAAAATTATCTGAATCCTCTAGTATACCTGTTATCAATGGGCTGTCTAATTCTTTTCATCCGTGTCAAATCTTGGCAGATTTTATGACGATTAAAGAAAAAAAAGGAAAATTCAAAGGACTAAAAATCGCTTGGATCGGTGACGGAAACAATGTATGTAATTCAATGATCTACGGTTGTGCTTTATCTGATGTTAAATTATCCATTGCAACTCCAAAAGGATTTGAACCTGATAAAACAGTCATTAAAGAATCTGAAAAGTTTATTGATATTGATTTAACAACAGATCCTCTAAAGGCAATTAAAAATGCAGATGTTGTAGTGACTGACACATATACCTCCATTCATAATAATGATCCAAAACGAATCAAAAAATTTATCCCAAAATATCAGATCACACAAACTTTAATGAGTAATGCCAAAAATGATGCAATCTTTATGCATTGTCTTCCAGCAAAAAGAGAAAGTGAAGTTACATCTTCTGTAATTGATGGTCCTCAATCTGTTGTTTGGGATGAAGCAGAAAATAGACTTCATACTCAAAAAGCTTTACTTGCTTCCATAATTCGCGCTTAACGTATATAAGTGCAGTTTCAAACTCGTGTTCTATAGATGGCTTATTCAAACATCCTGAGAAGACTAAGAGAGGAAAAGACCAATTACAAAAAACGTGGAACACTATTGATAGGTAAACGTGATTTCATTACAGTTAATATTACTAATGAAAATACTCAAGTCCAAGTTTTAAAACCTGGCATGACTGGCGATAAGGTAATTGCATCTGCGCATTCAAATTATTTACTTAAAAAAGGTTGGAAAGGTTCGAGAAAAAGTATACCTGCAGCATATCTGACTGGTTATCTTGCTGGAAAGAAAGCTATTGGTAATGGCGCTAAAGATGCCGTTTTGTATACTGGTACTAGAAAATACACACAACGAATGGCTGCTGCACTAAAAGGTGTTGTTGATGCTGGTGTAAAAGTTCCAGCAGATTCAGAAACATTCCCATCCGATGATAGAATTAAGGGAGAACATCTTACAGTAAAAAATGATACTATAAAAATTAAATCTGCTATTGACAGTGAGGTCAAATAGAAATGAGTCAAACAACACAAAGTAAACCATCTGGTAGAGGTGGACCTGGAGGAAGAGGTGGACCTGGAGGAAGAGGTGGACCTGGAGGAAGAGGTGGACCTGGTGGTCAAAAAACTTATGGTGGAGGTAAACCTAGTGGACAAGCTCGACGACCGAGAAGAGAACCTGAAGAAGAAGCTTGGATTCCAAAAACAATTTTAGGAAAAAAAGTAGCTTCTGGAGAAATTAATTCTATTGAAGAAATTATTCAAGATGGTTTAAGAATTCAAGAAGCTGGAATCATTAAAAAATTATTACCTGATTTGAAAAGTGAAGTTATTGATGTAGGTATTATTCAAAAAATGACTTCTAATGGACAATCTACTAGATTCAAAGCAATTGTTGCAACCGGTAATGAAAATGGTTACTTGGGAGTAGGTCAAGGAAAATCTAAACAAATGAGAATTGCAATTGAAAAGGCAACCAATCAAGCTCTTCTTAATGTAAGTCCAATCAAACTAGGATGTGGCAGTTGGGAATGTAGATGTGATCAAAAACATTCTGTTCCATTTAAAATTCGAGGCAAAGGTGGAAGTGTTACAATTGAAATAATTCCAGCTCCACGTGGATTGGGTTTAGTAGCTGGCGGTAAAATTAAACGACTATTACAATTAGCAGGTCTTAAAGATGCATGGACAACTGCAAAAGGCTCTACACCAACAATGAATTCTACTTCTAAAGCTATCTTGGACTGTCTAAAACAGACATTTAGTCAGGGTTGATATAAAATGGCAAATGCATATCTTGTAGTTAGAATAAAGGGTCAAGCTGATTGTCCTTATTGGGCAACTACTACTATGACTTTGCTAAAATTAGATAAAAAATATCGTGCTACAATTTTACCCGCTAAAGAAAATACATTGGGAATGTTAAACAAAGTTAAACACTATGTGTCTTGGATTGAATTAGATGCTAGTTTAGCAAAAGAACTCATTGATAAAAAAGCAAGAAAAGATGGTTATCAGAAAATTACTGCTACTGATCTTAAAGAACTTGGATTTGCTAGTACTGAAGCACTTGGCTCAGCACTGGCTGAAGGAAAAGCAACTCTTTCTAAACTAAAACCTCTAAAACCTTGGTTTGCTTTAGCTCCACCAAGACATGGTTTCAAGCGAAGCACCAAAAAACTGTATGGACAAAAAGGTATACTAGGACAAAATAAAGACCTTGGAACATTGGTAAGGAATATGATGTAAAATGGCAACAAGATTAAGAAAAACAAGAAGATTACGAGGTGGACGACACATGGGATGGGGACAAGTAGGTCAACATCGTGCAAGTGGTCATAAAGGAGGCCTTGGAATTGCTGGATTACATAAATATCATTTTAGTACTTTGCTAAAAGAAAACCCAGATCATTTTGGACATGATTCTACTCACCCACCTCACCCAATTATCACAAGAAAATGGGCCAGTGTCCGTGATCTCGATGACCTATTCTCAAAATTTGGTAAAGAAGAAGGAGGAAAGAAAATCATAGACCTCATAACTGCTGGATATGATAAACTCCTTGGTGGCGGTAAAGTATCTAATCCATACACCGTCAAAGTACCAAGATTTACTGCAACAGCAGAAGAGAAAATAAAATCAGTAGGGGGAGAGGTGCTAGCTGATAATGGCTGAAGGTAGCGTAACTACTCTTATTAGAAAAGTTGTTTTCAAAGCAGAACCATATATTCCTCAAGTACCAAAACCAAAAAAAAAGATACCACTGCAAACTAGATTGATTTGGTCTGGAGTAGTATTGTTAATCTACATGGTCATGGGGCAGACTCCATTATTTGGAGCAACAGCACCAGAGTTTGATTTTCTACAATTTGCCAGAGTCATTTTTGCATCTCAACAAGGAACCCTAGTTGAACTAGGCATTGGACCTATTGTTACCGCAGGTCTCTTGATGCAATTGCTTCGAGGTTCAGATATTCTAAAGTTTGA